>DATGPD010000476.1:0-5932 GCA_035305285.1 Planctomycetota bacterium | reverse complement strand
ACCGGCTCGACCGCTACGCCGCCGCGCGCGACACGCTCGACTGGGCGCTGCAGCCGCACCCCTTCCGCCGCTTCATCGGCAGCCCGCGCGTGCTGCTGGCGCGCCGGTTCGCGCGCGAGCCCGTCGCGTTCGACCGGATCTACGACGGCGCGGGGCTGCCCCTGCAGCCGCTCACGCTGGACGTGCTCGCCGACTTCCTGCGCCACTCGCTCGCGTTGTCGGCGTGGAAGCAGTGGCGCACGTCGCGCTGGTCGCTGCGCGTCAACCCGAGCAGCGGCAACCTGCACCCGACCGAGGCGACCCTCGTGCTGCCCGCATTGCCGGGACTCGGCGAAGCTGGCGTGTTCCACTACACGGCGGACGAACACGCGCTGCAGCGGCGCGCGACGGTGTCCGAGGCCACGTGGCGTGCGGTCCTGCCCGGCGTCGAGGGCGGCGCCTTCCTCGTCGGCCTGACGTCGGTCGTGTGGCGCGAGGCGTGGAAGTACGGTGAACGCGCGTTTCGCTACTGCCAGCACGACGCCGGCCACGCGCTCGCGGCGCTGCGCTTCGCCGCGAACCTGCAGGGCTGGAAGCTCGCGGTGCTGCCGCGCTGGCCGGACGATTCGGCCGCGGCGCTGCTCGGCGTCGACCGCAGCGCGGACTTCGTCGCCGAGGAACGCGACGTGCCCGAGATGCTGCTCGCGGTCGGACCGGCGGCACGGGTCGACGCCCTCGCCGCGGCCGCGGCGCCGGACGAGGCCGCGCTCGCTCGGTGGCGCACGGCCGCGTGGCACGGGACCGCGGCGCCGCTCAGCCGGGACCACCACGACTGGCCGGTACTCGGCGAGATTGTCGCGGCGACGGACGCGCCGGCGCGCGCGCCGGGCACGCCATGCAATCGCTCGTGGCCGCCGCTCCCGGCGCGCGCGAACCTCCCCGACGCGCGCCGGATCCTCCTGCAGCGGCGCAGCGCGGTGGACTTCGACGGCACGACGCGCATCCCGCGCGACGCCCTGTTCGCGATGCTCGACCGGACGCTGCCGCGCGCGTTCGCGCCGTTCGACGCGTGGCCGTGGCCCGCCGAGGTCGACCTCCTGCTGTTCGTGCACCGCGTCGACGGCTTGCCGCCGGGCGCGTACGTGCTCGCGCGCACCGCCGACGGCGCGCAGCGCCTGCGCGCGGGCACGCGCGCCGAGTTCGCCTGGAGCCCGGTCGAGGGCGCCCCCGCGCACCTGCCGCTCTTCTTCCTCGCCGGCGGCGACACGCGTCCGGTCGCCCGCCTCGCCTGCTGCCACCAGGAGATCGCCGCCGACGGCTGCTTCGCGCTCGCGATGCTCGCGCGCTTCGCGCCGGCGCTCGCCGAGCGCGGCGCGTCCTTCTACCGCGCGCTGTTCCAGGAGACCGGCATGATCGGCCAGGTGCTCTACCTCGAGGCCGAGGTGCACGGCGTGCGCGGCACGGGCATCGGCTGCTTCTTCGACGACGTCGTGCACGAGGTGCTCGGCCGGCAGGGCGACGGCGTGCAGGCACTCTACTGCTTCACCGTCGGCGGACCGGTGGAGGACGCGCGGTTGACGACCGAGCCCGGCTACCCCGAGGGTTGAGGCCGAGGCTCAGGGCGCGATCACGAACTGCAACCCGTCACTCGCGAACAGCGGGATCGAGCACGACGGCTCGGTCCAGACCGTCTGCACACACAGCACGCGGTTGCGCAGCGACGCCTGGTTCGGGATCGGCAGGGAAACGCGGCCGAAGCCCGATGCGCCGCCGACCGCGGGAACCAGGACGTTGGGCAGCGACGGATCGAGCCAGAGGTCGACGCCGAGCACGCGGAGCGGGGACGCCAGCGATCCGGTCCCGAGCCAGAGGATCCCCGCGCCGCCGGTCGTGCAGCGGAGGGCTCCGACCGCGAAGTCGGCGTTGCCGACGCGCGGCCACGTCGTCGCTGCCGCGCGCGGCTGCCCGAGGCAGCCCGCGGTCGCCGTGCCGAAGTTGGCCGCGCCGAACTGCACCGGCCCGAGCGCCAGCGAGTTGGCGGCCATCGTCGGGTTGTTCACCGCCTGACCGTGGTTCGTGCCCGACGAGTCGGCCAGCGACTGGTTGAAGTTCCACGTGCTCACCTCGCCCGGAACGCTCGACAGCTCGAGGTTCATCGTGGACAGGATCTCGCCCGCGGTGCGGGCGAACGGCCACAGACGCACCTCGTCGATCTCGCCGTTCCACTCCTCGATGCCCGGCGCCGACAGGTCACCGTTGCCGATGCGCAGCGTGTTGCCCGTGTCGGCGATCGGACCACTCAACGGCGCACTGGCCACTTCCAGGCCGTTGATGAACATCCGGAGCATCGAGCCGTCGTAGGTCGCGGCGACGTGCGTCCAGACACCGAGCTGCCCGGACGAGAACGGCCACGTCACCTGTTGCTGCGTCGTCGGGGTGCGCACCCACCAGCTCAGCACGGTGGCCCCCGTCGTCCCGGCCTCGACGCGCAGCATGTAGCTCACGACCTGCGGCGTGGAGTCCTGGCGCAGGATCGTCGGCCAGCGCCAGCCCGGGCCGAGCGTCGTGTCGTCGTAGGTCACCCACGCCTCGACCGTGATTCCGGTGCGCGGCACGAGGGTCGGGTCGTACGGCACGTCGACGTACGAGTCGACGCCGTTGGTCAGGCGCAGGCCGACGTTCTGGCCGACGAGCGGCGACGCCAGCGCGAACACGAAACACGAGACGAGACACGAGGCGAGACGCGAGCGGTGTGGCATGGGATCCCCTGCGACGTGGTCGAGCGGGAACGTAACCGGGCGTGCGCCGGAATGCGCGGGCCGGTGATGCGGCGGGTCGCAACAGGTGCCCTCACTGCGGGTGCAACCGGACGTCGACGACGGCGCCCGCGGGCAGCGTGCCGGCGATGGTCGCACGGCCAGCGAGCCGCGGGTGATGGTTGCTGCCGACCCAGACGTCGCAGTCCTGCGGCCCCAGCCACACGTCGGCACGCCAGGTGCCGTCCCGCTGCCGCTGCAGCGCGAACCCGCCGAGCAGCCGCGCGTCACCGATCACCGACCCGTTGAGCAACTTCGGCGTGCCCGCTCCGGGAGGCACGATCGCGCGCACCACGCGGTGGATCCCGGGCTCCACGACGAGATCGACGATCGTCTCCCGCCCCGCTTGCACGGCGACTTCGTGGCGGGCGCACGCGACGCCGGTCCCCGCCACCGTCAGCCCCACCGTGCCCGCGGGCACGGCGGGCGAACGCAGCACGCTGCCGGCCGCCCGCATGCTGCCGAGCGACCGGTGCCGGTCGTCGGTGATCTCGATCCGCAGATCCGTCGCGCTGGTCCCGGCGGCGAAGCGCGGCACGACGACGATCCGTCCGCCCTGTTCGAGGCGGATCTCGCCGAGGTCGACGTCGGCATGCGGCGCGAATTGCCGCTGGCCGAGCAACGCCACCGGATGGTCGGGGTCGTGCACCGACAGCCAGTAGACGCCCGGCAGCAGCCCCCCGGCGGCGAACGTCCCGTCGCCGGCCGTCCGCACTTCCCCCCATCCGAGTCCGTCCATGCCGCCGAACTCCACGCCGGTGCCGGCGGCCGGGAGGCCGTCGGCGCGGACGACGCGGCCGCGGATCGACACGCTCGGCAGCTTGTCGTCCGGGACCTCGAGCACCAGGTCGGCCGGGGCGACGACGTCGTCCACCACGAGCACGGTGAACCGGGAGTTGCGCATCGACGCGACGGTGGCGCCGACGCGGACGGTGACCGGGTCCCGGTCCTTGACCGTGAGCGAGAACCTGCCCTGCTCGTCCGTGTCGGTGTGGCCGAGGCTGCGCTCGTCGCGGAACACGGCGACCGTGTAGCCCGCGAGCGGCTGGCGGCGCGCATCGACGACCACGCCGCGGATCGGGCCGTCGCCTTCGAGCACCGGACTGAAGTCGCGCGCCTCGCCGGGAGACAGGGTCAACGTCGTCTCGAGCAGGCGCTGCCCACTGCGCCACAGCGTGACCGGCACCTCGCCGGGCGAGACCCCGTCGACGGCGTACTCGCCGCGCGCATCGGTGCGCGCGAAGGCGAAGTCGATCGAGGTGACCCGCGAGAAGTACAGGAGCACGCCTTGCGCCGGCCGGCCGTCGCCCTCGGCCACGCGCACGCGCGCCTCCGCCTTCCCGAAACCTTCCTCGTGGGCGAGCACGACCAGCTCGCCGGGCGGCAGCCCCTCCATGGCGAAGGCCCCGGACGCGTCGGTCGTCGTCGCGATCGGCGCGTGCGCGCGCTGCTGGCTCCCGTCGAGCCCGCGCTGCCACTGCGGCTCGCCCGGCGGACTCGCCAGCACGACCGCGCCCGCGGCGGGCTGCCCGTCGGGCCGGTGCACGAAGCCGCGCACGCGGGCGTCGTTGCGCACGAGCAGCAGCTCGAGCCGCGCCTGCTCACCGGGCCGGCCGTCGACGAAGCTCACCGCGGACGCGCGGTAGCCGCGGGCGCGCGCCCCGATCCAGCGCGGCTCGTGCACGCTCGGCAGCGTGAAGCAACCTTCGCCGTCGGTGTACGTCGCGATCGCGCCGTGCGTGTACACGTGCGGCGCCGACACCCAGATGGACGCGCCGCCGACCGGCCGACCGCGCTCGTCGTGGACCACGCCGTGCACCGTCAAGCCGCGCTGGACGCGCAGCGTGACCTCGGCCGCCGCGCCCGGCTGCACGATGAGCATGGCCGAGCCGCCGACGACGGTCGACACCGCGTAGTGACCCGCGCGCACGTCGTCGAACGCGAAGGCGCCGTCGGGGTCGGTCGTGGCCCGCAGTGCGGTGAGTGCATGGCGTGCGAAGGACGGATTGCGGTGCAGGTGGACGCCGGTGTCGGCGACCGGGCGTCCGTCGTCGGCCCACACGACCCGGCCGACCACGCGGCCGCGCCCTTCGCCGAGCGGAGCGACGGGATCGTCGAAGGGGACGACGCTGCGCTCGGGCGTCCCGTCGGACGCCGCGGGCGGCGGCTCCGCGCGCGTCGGAGCGGCGGCGGCGAGTCCGGACGGCGGCGGCTCGGCCGGCCGGGCCGCAGCGCTCCCCTCGCCCGGCAGCGGGTCCGTGTCCATCGGCCACAGCAGCCAGACGAGCGCGGCCGCGAGCAGCACGAGGACCCCACTGACGAGGGCGCGCATCACATCCGGGAAGCGTAGCCTGACGACGGCGGCGGGGGGCGCGCGGCTGGGGCACGAGGCGGTGCGCGACCATAATCGCGCCGTGCGCTTCGACATCGCCCCGGACGTCCGCCGCGCGCGCACGCCGCCGGCGTGGCTCTACACGCGACCGGACGTACACGCCGCGCTGGTCGAACGCGCGCTCGCGCGGAGCTGGCAGTTCGTGCCTGAAGCGGACGCGCTGGCGCCGCCGGTGCGCGCGCTGCCGTTCACCCTCCTGCCCGGCTCGCTCGACGAGCCGCTGGTGCTCACGCGCGCGGACGACGGGAAGGCGCGGTGCCTGTCGAACGTGTGCACGCATCGCGCCAACGTGCTGCTCGACGAGCCGTCCACCGCGGACGGCCTGCGCTGCGGCTACCACGGCCGACGGTTCGCGCTGGACGGGCGCATCCAGCACGCGCCGGGATTCGACGGCGTGCCGGACTTCCCGACCCCGGCGGACGACCTGCGCGAGGTGCCGCTGCGCCGGCTCGGACCGTTCACCTTCGTGTCGCTCGCGCCGGAGAGCGACCTCGACGAACACCTCGGCAGCCTGCGCGAACGGCTGGCGTTCCTGCCGCTGGAGGCGCTACGCCTCGATCCGGCGGGAACCCTGACCTTCGAGTTGGACGCGAACTGGCTGCTCTACGTCGAGAACTACCTCGAAGGCTTGCACATCCCGTACGTGCACCCCGCGCTCGCGCGCGCGGTCGACTTCGCCACCTACGAGACCGTGCTGTACCCGCGCGCGAGCGTGCAGATCGCGGGGGCCTCGGACGGCGGGCCG
>DATGPD010000475.1:0-3393 GCA_035305285.1 Planctomycetota bacterium | reverse complement strand
CGCGCGGGCGATCATGATCCCGAACCCGCCGACTTCGGGCGGCACGCCGTCGGGCGGCAGCGCGGGGATCGGCGCGGTGCGGGGGTCGAAGGGCGGGCCGTGGTCGCGCAGGGTCACGGCAAAGCCGTCGTGGTCGGCGCGCATCTCTACCTCGACCGGCCGGGTCTCGTCGCCACGGTAGGCATGCCGGTACACGTTGGTCAGCATCTCCTGCAGGGCGACCAGGACGTTGTAGCGGGTGCCTTCCGGATCGTCCTGGAACGGCACGGTTTCGAGCACGGTCTCGCCTGCCTGCCAGACGAGGCGCAGGTGGTCGAGCGGACCGGACAAACGCAGTTCTACCCTCGCGGACATCGCCCCTCGTTCCCTCGGCTCAGCCGGCAATCGTCGAGCCAGTGCTTTCCCCGGTCTATCGGCCGCACCGTCCGCGACCTTGACCGCGGCGCGGCCGGTCCGGGACGGGTCCGGGCGGCGCGCGGACATTTCGCTTCCCGCGCGCGGCGGACGTCGCCTACGATCGCCGCCCTCATGACGCCATCGCGGTTGGGGGCAGCAACCGAGGTGTCGGTTGCCGCCGGCGCACAGCGCCGGCCACGGGTGTCTCTCGCCGCTCCCCTGCCGGCGTTCCCAGGCCTTTCCGCTCCGCCATGCCCACGCCGATGACCGCGAGCCGAGATCCCGCTTCCGCGCGCCGCTCGAACGCCCGCCCGGCTGCCGGCGCGCCGCACCCGCGGGCGGCGACCCGCGTCGTCTGGCTCGCCCTGCTCGCGGCCGGCTGCGCCGCGCCGGCCGGACGCCTGACGACGCGCACGACGTTCGAGCGCACTCCGCACACGAGCGTCGACTCGATCATGGCGCCGGTACGCGGCGACGGCCTCGCCGAGCTGGCGGCGCTGCAGCGGCTGCCGCCGAGCGCGGCCAACGAGCTGCGCCGGGCGTACGTGCTCAGCGAAAGCGGCGACTTCGCCGGTGCGATCGCGACGCTCAACCGCCTGCTGTACGGCGAGGAGCCGCCGACCGCCGTGGTCGAGTCGCTCGCCCGCTACCTGCGCGCGCGCGCCTCGCGCCAGCGCGGCGATCAGGAGGAGATCGCGGCCGACCTCGCCCGGGCGCGCGAGCTGACCGACGACCCGCAGCTCCTCGCGCTGATCGACGCGGCCTCGCCGAAGCCGCGCGCGCCCGAACCGGCCGTACCCGAGGCCCGCACGCCGGCGGCGCCCGCCGCACTCACCGTGTTGCCGCGCAGCGCGTGGGGCGCGCGTCCGCTGCGCCAGGCGGACCTGCAGCCGATGACCAAGCCGTACCGGATCACGATCCACCACACCGCGATCCTGGCGACGAGCACCAGCGAGCGCGTGGCGGCGGCGCAGATCTACCAGATCCAGGCGGACCACCAGCATTCGGCGGGGTGGGCCGACATCGGCTACCACTACCTGATCGATCCCGCCGGCCGCATCTGGGAAGGGCGACCGATTCGCTACCAGGGCGCACACGCCGGCGGCGACAACAACCGCGGCAACATCGGCGTGTGCCTGCTCGGCCGGTTCCTGCGCGGTCGCGACGGGCAGGCGCCGACCCCCGAGCAGGCCGCGACGCTCGACCGCCTGCTGCGCCAGCTCTGCCGCGAGCACGGCATCGGGCCGGGCAACATCCACTTCCACCGGCGCTACAAGGCGACCGACTGCCCGGGCCCGCGCCTCGAAGCGGTGGTCAACGAGATCCGCCGCCGCATGGAGCGCGCCGCGCAGAGCTGAGCCCGGGCGCGCCCGTCCTCAGGCCCTCGCGCCCCGGGCGCCGATCTGGTCCGCGTGGACCCGCGTGCGCCCAGGCCCGAGCGTCGCACCGAACTCGCCGTCGTGCCGGCGGCGACGGCGTGCTGCGCACTGCTCACCGCGCTGACCGTCGCGAGCGCGCTGTTCCCGGCGCACGACTCGATCACCCCCTGCCTGCGCTCCCTCTACACCGCGACGCTTACTTCTGCTTCCGCTCGATCCGCCGGCGCAGCACGGTCGGGCGCGAGCTGCCCTTCCGCCTGGTCGAGACCGGGTTCCTGCTGCTCACCGCGTGCTTCGCGTGCTCGGCGACGGTGCGCGTGCTCCAGTTCGACCTCGACCACGAGGTCGTCGCGCGCACGCTGATGGCCCTCGAACAGGGGCCCGGCTTCCTGCTCGGGGTGAGCCTGCTGTCGTACGGCATCGTGGTGCTGATCGCCGAGCTGCTGCAGCAACACCGCCGCCTGCAGGAGATCCACGCGGCGACCCAGGGAGAGCTGCGCTCCTCCGAACACGCGCGGGCGGGTATGGCGCAGCGCCTGCTCGAAGCTGAGGCCCTGCGCGCGGTCGGCGAGCTGGCCGCCGGCGTGGCGCACGACCTCCGTAACCCGCTCGCCGTCGTCAAGGCCGCGGTCGAAGGCCTCGCCAGCTCGGCGCCGCCGAGCGAGGCGGAACGCTTCGCGGTGATCGCGCGCAACCTCGCGCGCGCCGAGACGACGATCCAGTCGCTGCTCGACGTCGGCCGCACGCACGCCGCCGCGCCCGTACCGGTCCAGCTGGATGCGATCGTCGCCGACGCGGTCGACCTCGTCAGTGCGGCCGCGGCGCGGCGCACCGTCGAGGTCGCGTGGCGCCGCCTGCCCGGCGTGACGCTGGCGGTCGAACAGGTGCCGACGCAACGTGCGCTGGTGAACCTGCTGTCCAACGCGATCGAGGCGAGCCGGCCCGGGAGCGCCGTCGTGCTGCGCGCGCGCGCCTGCACGACGCGCGGAGTGCGGGCGTGGCTCGCGATCGAGGACCGCGGCGCCGGCCTCCCGGCCGAGCGCGAGCGCCTGTTCCGCCCGTTCTTCACCACCAAGGCGAACGGCACCGGCCTCGGCCTGCTGTCCGCGCGCCGCATCCTCACCGCGATGGGCGGAGACGTGCGCCTCTACCCGCGCCACGGCGGCGGCACGCGCGCGCTGGTCTGCCTGCCGGCGGCCCCGGCGCCGGTCCTCGCCGCCGCGGGAGCGGACGCATGACCGCGGGGCGGATCCTGGTGGTCGACGACGAACCGGACCTGCGCTGGGTCCTCTCCGACCTGTTCGCCCGGGCCGGCTTCGAAGTCGCCACCGCCGCCGACGGGCGCGCGGCGCTGGCGGAGGTCGTCGCGCGCGACTTCGACGTCGTCCTGTCCGACGTGCGCATGGCGGGCGGCGACGGCGTCCAGCTCCTGCAGGACGTGCGCGCGCACGACCCCGATCTGCCGGTCATCCTGCTCTCCGCCGTGGAGCAGATCGAGACCGCGGTCGGTGCGATGAAGCTCGGCGCGTACGACTACCTCGCCAAGCCGTTCGACCGGCACCGGCTGCTCGGCGCGGTGCAGCGCGCCGCGGAGAAGCGGCGCCTGGCGCGCGAGGTC
>DATGPD010000474.1:0-2385 GCA_035305285.1 Planctomycetota bacterium | reverse complement strand
TCCGCCAGACGAGTAGCGTGGCGAAGTAGCCGACCACGGCGGCGCCCACCGCCAGTACCGACAAGCCGAAGAGCAGCGGCCTGCCGATGCCGTTGAGCCGTTCCCACCAGAACGCGAGCCACGCAGCGAAGCCGCCGGCTGCGGCCGGGTCCAGCGCCGCATCGTCGACCACCTCGGGGGCGCCGAGCAGCCACGCGCCGAGGCGGTACGCCGCATAGTACATCGGCGCGAAGGTGAACGGGTTGGTCACCAGCGTCGCCACCGCCGTCACCCACAAGTTGGCGCGCAGCATGAAGGCGAGCAGCGCCGCGACGGGAATCTGCGCAATCGGGATCAGGAACCCGAAGAAGACGCCGATGGCGATCCCGCGCGCTACCGCGTGCCGCCGCAGGCGCCACAGCTCGGGTTCGTGCAGGCGCGGTCCCAGCCAGCGCAGGAAGCGGCTGCCGCGAATGGCGTCGGGCGTCGGAATGAATCGCTTCAAGATCTGGCTCGTCGACGTGCGGAGCGCTTGCGCGCCCGCCGGATCGTACCGTCTTTCACCCGCGCGCGCCGCTCGCTGCGGATGCGCGGCGCGGGCGTTTATCATGGACGACGCCTCCTACGGTTCCCGCATGCAATCGCTCGACGCTTCCCGGACTGCCGAACTCCTGCCCTGGCCTGCGCTGGTCGACGCGCTTCGCGACATGCTGCGGCGTCGGCACCGGGGGCTGACCGCTTCGCCCGAACGGCTCGTCGTGCCGCTCTCGGGCGGAACGCTGCTGGCCATGCCGGCCACCGACGGCGAGTACGCGAGCACCAAGCTGGTCACCGTTCACGAGGGCAATGCCGCGCGCGGCCTCCCGGTGCTGCTCGGCGAGGTCCTGCTGATGCGCGCCGACACCGGCGAGCGCCTGCTGATGCTCGACGGGCCGACCGTGACGGCACGCCGCACCGCGGCGATGTCGGCGCTCGCCGTTCTCGAACTCGCACCGTCGCGCCGCGAGTCGCTGCTGATCGTCGGCAGCGGCGTCCAGGCGCGCGCGCATCTGGACGCCTTCACCGCGCTGCTCGGCGTACGCCGCGTGCGGGTCTGCTCGCGCACCCCGGCGCACGCGCAGGCGTTCGCCGAGCATGCGCTCGAGCGCGGCATCGACTGCGCGGCGGTGGCCGAACCCGGCGGCGCGCTCGCCGAGGCGGACCTCGTCGTCACCGGCACCACGGCGACCGAGCCGCTGTTCGCGGACGAGCCGTCGTTCGAGGGCTTCGTCGCCGCCGTCGGCGCGTTTCGTCCGCAGATGTGCGAGCTGCCGGCCGCGCTGGTCGCGCGCGCGTCGCTGTTCGTCGACGACCTCGACGGCGCACGACACGAGGCCGGCGACCTGATCCGGGCTGGCGTCGACTGGGCGACGGTGACGCCACTCGAACGCGTCGTGGTCGGCGCCGCGCCGCGGCCGGCGCGCGGGCCGGTCGTCTTCAAGAGCGTCGGCCAGGCACTGTGGGACCTTGCTGCCTGCCGGCTCGCGTGGTCACGCGCCGCCGGCGCAGTGGAGCGCTGACGTGGCGACGCAGGCACGCGCGACGCAGGCGGACGTGATCGTCGTCGGCGCCGGGATCGTCGGCGCATGCTGCGCGCGGCGGCTCGCCGAACGGGGCCTGCGCGTCGTCGTGCTCGAGCGCGAGAGCGCGCCGGCGACCGGTTCGACCGGGCGCAGCGCCGCCGGCGTGCGCGTGCAGTTCTCCGAGGAGGTGAACGTGCGGCTGTCGGCGGCGAGCATCGCCGAGTATCGCGAGATGCCGCAGGCCGGCTATCGCCCGATCGGCTACCTGTTCTACGTGCCGCACGCGCAGTGGGACGCGCACCGCGAAGCCGCGCGAATGCAGCAGCGGCTTGCCATGCCGGTGGAGATCCTCGATCCGGCCGCGGCGACACGCATCGTGCCCGCCGACGTCACGGGTTTCGCCGGCGCCACCTTCTGCGGCCTGGACGGATACGTCGATCCGCACGGCATCACGATGGCCTGGATCGCGCAAGCACGCGCCGCGGGCGCGACGCTGAGACTCGGTACCGCCGTGCACGCCATCGCGCGACCGGCGACGCGCTGGCTTGCGGAGACCGTCGACGGGCGCTTCGAAGCCGAGTGGCTGGTCAACGCGGCGGGCGCCTGGGCCGGTGAAGTCGCCGCGATGGCCGGGCTTCGGGTACCGGTGCAGCCGGCACGGCGCATGGTCTACGTCACGGCGCCGCTGAGCCCGGCGCCGGCGTACCCGCTCACCGTCGACCTCGACACCGGCTTGTGGTTCCGCTCCGAACGCGACCGGCTGATCTTCGGCCTGAGCAACCCGGACGACACCGGCTTCGTCGAGGGCGTCGACTGGACCTGGCTCGAGACCGTCTACGAATCC
>DATGPD010000473.1:0-4612 GCA_035305285.1 Planctomycetota bacterium | reverse complement strand
GAACGGCCGGTGCCGCCACAACAGCGGCATGAACGCCGCCGCGCGCCCGCCGGCGGCGCGCAGACCTTCGAGGTGGCGGTTCTTCAACGACCAGCTCCCGAAACTGTCGTAGAGCAGCCGCACTTCGAGTCCCCGACGCGCCGCGGAGGCGAGCAGGTCGAGCACTTCGCGCCCCGCGGCGTCGGGCCGGAAGATGTAGGTCTGCAGGTGGACGAACTGGCGCGCCTCGCCGATCGCGGCGCGCATCGCGTCCAGCATCCGCGTGCCGCTGTCGAGGATCTCCAGCGCGTTGCCGCCGACCACGGCGTCCGGATCGAACGTGCGCAGCACGCGGTTGACCGCGTCGGAGCTGGTCACCGGCACGGTGATGCCCTCGACGACGCCGATCGTCGGCTCGATCCAAGCCAGCCGGCGCTGCCTGCGGCGCAGGCGGCGGCGCGAGATCTCGTGCGGCAGCAGGTAGTACAGCAACAGCCCGAGCCACGGCGCGAGCAGGATGATGAACGCCCAGTTGAGCGTCACCGCCGCCGAGCCGCCGCGCCGTACCAGGCGCACGAGCATGGCGAGGGCAACGACCTCGCCGACCACGGTGAACAGCAGCGCCCAGGGCAGCGAGGTCAGGCTGATCGAGGCGTCCTGGACGGGCGACGGCACGAAGGGCGGGATCGTAGGCCACGGGGCGCGCCGGAGCCGACGGTCGGATCGAGCGCGTCCGACGCGCGTCGGCGGCGCCGCCCCGGGCGGCGCCCGGCGCCGAAAGCGTCAGCCGGCGCGCAGCGGGCGTCGAGCGCTCCCGAAAGTCCCGGCGCGCCGCGCGGCGCTCACAGGCTGTCGAGATACTTCCCCGGCTCGTAGTTGCCGAGGTCGATGATCTTGCTGCAGATCCGGTCGAGGAAGTACCGGTCGTGGCTGACCACCACCATGCAGCCGGGGAACTCCTGGATCGCTTCCTCCAGCACGCGCAGCGTGTCGAGATCGAGGTCGTTGGTCGGCTCGTCGAGCAGGATCAGGTTGCCGCCGCGGGTCAGCATCTTGGCGAGTTGCACGCGGTTGCGCTGCCCGCCCGACAGCGACCCGACGAGCTGCTGCTGGTCCGGACCGGTGAAGTTGAACTTCGCCAGGTAGCTGCGGCTGTTGACTTCGAGCTTGTTGCCGAGCTTGAGGATGTCCTGCCCGCCGGAGACCTCCTGCCACACGGTGTTGTTCGGGTCGAGGGTCTCGCGCTCCTGGTCGACATAGCACAGCTCGACCGTCTGGCCGATGACCACGCGACCCGAGGTCGGTTGCAGCTGGCCGGTGATCAGCTTGAGCAGCGTCGTCTTGCCGGTGCCGTTCGGCCCGACGATCCCGAGGATGTCGCCGGGTTGCATCTCGAACGACACGTTCTCGAGCACCGGGTCGCCGTTGTAGGAGAAGCTCACGTTCTCGAAACGCACGACGGTGTCGCCGAGCCGCTTGCCGGCCGGGATGTGCAGCTCGACCGTGCCGTCCTTCTCCTCGACCTCGGTGGCGAGCATCTTCTCGTAGTTCTTGATGCGCGCCTTGTTCTTGGTCGTGCGCGCGCGCGGGTTCATCCGGATCCACTCCAGCTCCCGCTCCAAAAACTTGGCGCGGTTGGCCTCCTGCTTCTCCTGCATGGCCATGCGCTTGGCGCGTGCCTCCAGGTAGGCGCTGTAGTTCCCCTCGTACGGGATCGCGCGGCCGTGCCAGATCTCCAGCATCCAGCCGACCACCCGGTCGAGGAAGAACCGGTCGTGGGTCACGACGATGACCGTCCCCTTGTACTCGGCGAGCGTCGTCTCCAACCACGCCACCGTCTCGACGTCGAGGTGGTTGGTCGGCTCGTCGAGGAGCAGCACGTCCGGATGCTCGAGCAGCGTGCGGCACAGCGCGACGCGGCGCCGCTCGCCGCCAGAGCACTGCGAGACGTTCTTGTCCGGCGGCGGCAGGCGCAGCTTGGTCATCGCGACCTCGACGTGCCGGTCGAGCTCCCAGGCGTCGCGCGCCTCGATCTCGGCCTGCACCTTGGCGAGGTCTTCCATCGTCTTTTCCATCTCCTCGGGCGACAGGTCGGTGCCGAGCTTCTCGCTCAGCTGCTCCTGCTGCTCCAGCAGGCGACGGATCGGCGCGACGGCCAGCTCGACGTTCTCGCGCACCGTCTTGCCCTCGTCCAGGCGCGGTTCCTGCGGCACGTAGCCGACGGTCACGCCGTCACGCGGCCGGACGACGCCGTCGTACTCCTTGTCCCAGCCAGCCATGATGCGCAGCAGGGTCGACTTGCCGGCGCCGTTCTGCCCGATGACGCCGATCTTCGCGCCCTCCAAGAACACCAGGTTGACGTTCTTGAGGATCTGGCGCCGTCCGTAGGACTTGCTCAGGTTCTCCAGCGAGAAGATCGGCTTGTTCGTGGTCATGTAGTCAGGGGCCTCCCCGCACGGGGGCGAGGAGAATGGCACGAGGAAGGGATTCGCGAAAGAGCCGCGGCCGCGGCGTGCGGCTCGCTCAGGGTTCGGCGACCAGGCGCTCCCAGGCGAACGCAGGCCCGGGGTCGACCTTGTCCCGCTGCACGTGGTAGTGGCCGAGCAGGCCGCGCCAGGCGGCCAGCTCCTCGGCGCTGAGCGCGGTAGTGCGCACTGCTCCGTCCGGGCCGCGCGGCACCGCGCGGCGCAGGCCGGGCAGGATCTTGATAAGGGCCGCGGTCAGCTTCTCCAAGGCCGCGTACTGCTCGGCGGTGAAGTCGTACTGCCACAGCTCCCGGCCCTGGATCACGCCGTGCACGGGCCCGGGGCGCGCGGGCCGGGCAACGAAGCCAGCCGGCAGCCCGGTCGGCACGAGCCACGGCGGGAAGCGCACGTAAGGTCCCCGGGAGTCGTGCCGGTACCACTCGCGCAGGACTCGATGGTCGGTGCGCGGGTAGGCACCGATGTGGGCGATCTCGACGCCCACCGACCGGTCGTTAGCGGTCGTCGCGTGCCAGGCGCGCTCGCGCAGGTCGAGCGTCTGGTAGATCGTCCCGTCGGCGTCGACCAGGAAGTGGACCGACAGGCGGCGGTGGTCGTGCAGCACCTTGAAGCACTGTCGTGCGGTTCCGCAGACGTCGTAGTGCAGGACGAACTGGTCCACCGCCGCCTGCAGGTCGGTCAGCTCCGCGTCGGCAGGCAGGTTGCGCCGCGCGCCGTAACGCCGACCGAGGATCGCCGGGCGGCCGGCCAGCTCGGCGGGGAAGTACGGCAACAGCCGGTAGGCGTCGTAGCCGCCCGGGTCCGACCACAGGACGACCTTCGTGCCGCAGGCGAACAGGCGGCCGCACGCGACGATCTCCTCGCCGCGGCGCTGGTCCGGCGCGACTTCGGGCAGGGACGGCGCGGTGCACGCGCCGAGGGCGAGCATGGCCAACGCGTGCGCCCGCCCGGCTCCGGGCCGGCCGACCGACCGCGACCGCGCGCCACGATCTCGCATGGCGAACGATCATCGCCGAACGAGCCTTCCCACCGGCGGCGCGCAGCGCACCGCGACGGGCAAAAAACGCTGCGCCGGCCACAGTTGCCGGCCGGCCCGCACCGATAAGCCCGAGGGTCTTTGCCGACCGCGATGACCGTGGTGCAGCCGTGAATCCGACCCTCGAATTCCAACGCTACGAGTGCAAGTACGTGCTGCCCGAGCTGACCGCACTCGAGGTGCAGCGCTACGCGATGGCGTGGCTCGTGCCCGACGAGCATGCGGCTCGACGACCCGACCATACGTACTCGATCGCGAGCCTCTATCTGGACTCGGCGAGCCTGCGCCTGCACCACGAGACCCAGGGCGGTCAGCGCTCACGCTACAAGCTGCGCATCCGCACCTACGGTGACGACGCCGACGATCCGGTGTTCTTCGAGATCAAGCGCCGGCACAACGCGGTGATCACCAAGTCGCGCACGATGCTGTCGCGCGCGCAGATGGCGGACTTCTTCGCCGGGCGCTTCGACTGCGACGCACTGAACGAACGCGACCGCCGCTGCATCGCCGAGTTCCGCGGCCACGTCCTCGAGCTGGACGCGCGACCGATCGTGATCGTCCGCTACCAGCGGCAGGCGTACATGGGCGCTTTCGAGCCCGGCGTCCGGGTCACCTTCGACCGCGCGATCCATTGTGCGCGGTCGGATGTGCCCGTCGTGCGCCACGGCGGCGATGGCTGGCTGCCGGTCGAGGACCGCAGCGTGGTCCTCGAACTGAAGTTCCGCGGCACGATGCCGGGCTGGATGCAGGAGCTGGTGCGCCGGTTCGAGCTGCGGCGCACGAGCTATTCGAAGTACTCACACTCGGTCCTGACCGCCGGATGCGCGAGCGATCCGGTCATCGTCCCGAACGACGCGGCATGGGCGACCTCCTGACCAGCCTGTTCGCGCCCGACGCGACCGCGCTGTCCGGACGCGACATCCTGACCTTCCTGGTGCTGGCGTTCGTGCTCGGCCAGCTCGTCGCCTGGATCTACGTCTGGACGCACAGCGGGCTGTCGTACTCGCGGTCGCAGGCGCAGTCGCTCGTGTTGCTGAGCGTGATCGTCACGCTCGTCATGCTCGCGGTCGGCAACAACCTGGCGCGCGCGTTCGGCCTGTTCGGCGCGCTCGCG
>DATGPD010000472.1:0-3716 GCA_035305285.1 Planctomycetota bacterium | reverse complement strand
CGGGGCGCAGCTGGTGCCGGGGAAAGCGCGGCGCGCTGATGCAGTAGCCGCCACCGGCCAACACATACTTCGTCTGCTGCATGGTCATGATCCTTTGCGGCCCGCCGCCGAGCGCGGCGCGCGCCATGCCGCCCCGCCGTGCGGGGAGTCGGCGGCGTGAAGGAGCCGCGAGCGCGCGCACGCGCGTCGACCAACCCCCTCCGCAGCACCTTGCCGGCGGCGCAAGTCGGAGCACAAACTACGTTGCGGCGTAATCCTGGTCGAATGGCTGTAGCTCGCCATCCAGCCGCCACTTACGACCACCCGGAACCCGTCCGGGCGAGGACGGAGTGTCCGATTGGATCGTAGCCAAGGGCGTGACAACTTGGCGGCATCTTGGGGAACGGTGCCAAAGTGTCAAGCACGATCTTTGCGAAGGATCCCCGCCGGAAGTGCGCGGAATCGCGCGCGCTCCGTGCATGTGCTGCACGGATGTCGCCTCGTGCACTCGTGCAAGAGCGGGCGCGGGTGTCGGCGTCGCATGCGACGTCCTCGGCATGCGCGCGCGCGTCACAACGCGCGCGGCGACAGAGCACATCGACGCGTACCGCACCGCGGTGCGGGCGCTCGGCACTCGCGTTGCGCTCGGCCGGCGCGCACGCGTTGCACGTTCCGCGCACGCGCGGCGAGGCCGGCAAAACCGCTTCATCCCGTCGCGCGGTCGGGACGACACTCCTTGACATCCCGCGACCGTAGCACTTATCAGCGCGGCCCCCGAGCATGGCGACCAAGAAGTCCTCTCCCGCGACGAAAGCGAAGGCCGGCGGCAAGCCGCTGGTCATCGTGGAGTCTCCCGCCAAGGCTCGGACGATCGGCCGGATCCTCGGTCCCGGCTATCGCATCGAGGCGAGCATCGGCCACATCCGCGACCTGCCCGCCAACGCCGAAGAGGTGCCGGCGTCGATCAAGGGACAGAAGTGGGCGCGGCTCGGGATCGACATCGACAGCGACTTCAAGCCGCACTACGTCGTCCCGAAGAACAAGCGCGAGCAGATCAAGAAGCTCAAGGAGGCGATGCGGGACGCCACCGAGCTGTACCTCGCGACCGACGAAGACCGCGAGGGCGAGTCGATCTCCTGGCACCTCCTGCAGGAGCTGAAGCCGAAGGTCGCGGTCAAGCGCCTCGTATTCCACGAGATCACCGAAGAGGCGATCCGCGAGGCGCTCGCGCATCCGCGCGGGATCGACGAGAACCTGGTCGAGGCGCAGGAGACGCGGCGCATCGTCGACCGGCTGTACGGCTATTCGGTGTCGCCGCTGCTGTGGAAGAAGATCCGGCCGCGCCTGTCCGCCGGCCGCGTGCAGAGCGTCGCGGTGCGCCTGATCGTCGAGCGCGAACGCGAGCGCATGCGCTTCGTGCCGGCGACCTACTTCGACCTCGACGGCACGTTCGTCGCGCACGCCACGCAGTTCAGCGCCGCCCTGCAGAGCGTCGGCGGGCGGCGGATCGCGTCCGGCAAGGACTTCGACCCCGACACCGGGAAGCTGCGTCCGGGCAAGGATCAGCCGCTGCAGCTCGATCAGGCCGAGGCCGAGGCCCTGGTCGCACGGCTGCGCGGCCAACCGGCCCGTGTCGAGAGCGTCGACAGCAAGCCGTACGTCGAGCGGCCCTCGCCGCCGTTCACCACGAGCACGCTGCAACAGGAGGCCGGGCGCAAGCTGCGCTTCACCGCGCAACGGACGATGCGCGCCGCGCAGCGGCTCTACGAGAACGGGTTCATCACCTACATGCGCACCGACTCGACCAACCTCGCCAACGAGGCGCTCGAGGCGGCGCGCGCGCACATCAAGGAGAACTTCGGCGCCGAACACCTGCCCCCCGAGCCGCGCCTGTACCGCACCAAGGTGCGCAACGCGCAGGAGGCCCACGAGGCGATCCGCCCAGCCGGCTCGCGCTTCAAGCACCCGCGCGAGCTGCCGGAGAGCCTGGGCGACGACGAGCGGAAGATCTACGACCTCATCTGGAAGCGCACGATCGCTTGCCAGATGAAGGACGCGCACGGCCAGCGCACGAGCATCGTGCTGGCGATCGACGATGCGCGGTTCCTGGCGACCGGCAAGACGATCGAGTTCCCCGGCTTCCGCCTCGCCTACGTCGAGGACACCGACGATCCGGAGGCGGCGGTAGCGGAGGCCGAGCGCATCCTGCCCTCGGTGCGCCCGGGCGAGGAGGTCGACGTCGCCGAGCTGAACGCGGTCGGCCACACCACGCAGCCGCCGCCGCGCCTCACGGAAGCCACCCTGGTGAAGGAGCTGGAAGCGCGCGGGATCGGCCGGCCGTCGACCTACGCGTCGATCATCGAGACCATCCAGACCCGCGACTACGTGTTCAAGAAGGGCACGGCGCTGGTGCCGACCTTCACCGCGTTCGCGGTCACCAACCTCCTCGGCGGCCACCTGCCGCACCTCGTCGACTACGACTTCACCGCCAAGATGGAGGGCGATCTCGACGAGATCAGCAACGGCGCGGCGACGCGGCTCGACTACCTGCGCCGCTTCTACCACGGCAACGGCCAGCCGGGTCTGCGCCAGACGCTGGTCAAGGTCGACGGCGAGATCGATCCGCGCGTCGTGTGCGGCATCAAGCTCGGCGAGTACCGCGGCCAACCGGTCGAGGTGCGCATCGGCCGCTACGGCCCGTTCCTCGCGTGCGGCGACATGCGCACCAGCCTGCCGGACGAGACCCCGCCGGACGAGCTGACCCTGGAGCGCGCGATCGAGCTGCTGGAGAAGGGCGCGGAAGGTCCCAAGGCGCTCGGCACCGACCCGGAAACGGGGCTGCCGGTCTACGTCAAGACCGGCCGCTTCGGGCCGTACCTCCAGCTCGGCGACGCGACCGGCGACAGCAAGCCGAAGATGGCGTCGCTGCTCCCGGGCATGTCGCCGGAGACCATCGACCTCGAGACCGCCCTGCAGGTACTCGCCCTGCCGCGCACGCTCGGCGTCAAGGCGACGCCGGAGGGCGTCGAGGAGCCGGTGGTCGCGACCAACGGGCGGTTCGGGCCTTACGTCAAGTGGGGCAAGGAGACGCGCAGCATCCCGCCGGAACTCTCGCCGCTCACGATCACGCTGGAGGCCGCGCTCGAACTGCTCGCCCAGCCCAAGCGCCGGGGTCGGCAGGCGGCGCGCGCCGAGCCGAAGGTGCTCAAGGAGCTGGGCAGCCCGCCGGACAGCGACGCGAAGGTGCGCGTCCTCGACGGCCGCTACGGCGCCTACGTGACCGACGGGACGACCAACGCCAGCTTGCCGCGCGACGAGAGCGTCGAGTCGATCACCCTGCCGCGCGCACTGGAGCTGCTCGCGGAGCGCGCCGCGCGCGGACCGGCGCGCAAGCGGCCGACGCGGCGTCGCGCCCGGACGTCCGCCTGAGCGGCGCGGGCCGGTCCGCGCCCGGCCGGCGCCCCCCCGGACGCCCCCGGTACGTTGCGCGGCCCCGGGGCGGTCGTACGTTGCCGGTACGCCATGACCGCGACCGCCATCGATCCGCGCCTCGATCTGTTCGCCGAGATCGAGCGCCTGAAGCGCGAACGCCGCGCGATCATCCTCGCGCACTACTACCAGGAGCCTGACATCCAGGACGTCGCCGATCGCCTCGGCGACTCGCTCGACCTCGCGCGTGCGGCGCGCGACGCCAAGGACTGCGACGTGATCGTGTTCTGCGGCGTCCACTTCATGGC
>DATGPD010000471.1:0-8991 GCA_035305285.1 Planctomycetota bacterium | reverse complement strand
CATGGACCGCCTGGAGCGCGCGCGCGCTCCAGGCGGTCCATGTCGAGCACCTCGCCGGGCAGCACGCGCACGCGGCGGCGGATGACCGCGTCCTTGGTGCGCTCGTTGCCGTGGATGACGACGTCGCGCACGCGCTTGGGCGAGCCTTCCTTCACCTCGTAGACGAGGTGCACTTCGCGCTTGTCGACGTCGAACGTCTCGAGCGGGCCCTCGACGTCGAACAGGTCGACCAGCGCGGCGGCGCCGGGGCGCTGGTAGCGCCGGCGCGCCGGGTGGCCGCGCTTGCCGTAGAAGCGCTCGAGGGCGCGGATGTCGAGGTTGATCCGGTCGCGGTCGTAGAAGTCGCCGGGCCTGGTGTGCAGCTCGGCGCGCAGCTCCTCGGGCGTGTAGTACGGCTCGCCGCGTCCGGCGGCGGGCACGATGCGCACCTCGACGCTGCCGATCCGGTAGCGCTCGCCCTCGTCGATCGAGAAGGTCAGGTCCACCGCGTCGGCGGTCGGCGTGAAGTCGACGCCGACCAGCTCGACCTCGGCGTCGCGGAATCCCTTGCGTCGGTAGAAGAGCCGCAGCCGCTCGACGTCCTGGTGCACCTTGCGCTCGCTGTACGGCTCGGCGATCCACCACGTCGGCGGCGCCGACTCCAGCTTCGCACCGCCGATCAGGTTGTCGGTCAGGTTGAACAGCGACCACGCCGGGAACGACTTGTTGCCGCGGAAGTACAGGTTGCGCACCGTGCAGCGCGGTCCTTCGTCGACCACGAAGGTGACCGTGCGCTTCAGCGGGTCGGTGCGCACCTCGACGCGCGCGTGCAGGAAGCCGTCCTCGCGGTAGCGCTCCTCCAGCTCCTGCGCCTCCTTCGCGGCGAGCCAGTCGGTCCACTGCCGCACGCCGGTCAGCTCCAGGAACGCGTTGACCTGCGACAGGGAGAAGTGCTGCAGCCCCTTGAACTCGTGCCGCGCATAGATCGTCGCGTCGGCGACGCGGAAGGTCACCACCACGTCGCCCGCCGCGGTCTCGCGCACGTCCACCCGTCCGGGCAGGTTCAGGCGCGCGCCGATCGTGCGCAGGTCGTCGGCGACCTGGCGGCGCTGCAGCGGCTCGCCGACCCGGGTCTGCAGGAGCGCGCGCACCGTGTCGCCGAGCGTGCCCGCCGGCTCGACCTCGATCGCGGCGACCTTCTTGCCCTCGAACCGTTCGGGCGACTCCCAGCCGAACGGCTCCTGCCTGGCCGGCGGGTCCTGCGCCGGCGCGAGCCCGACGAGCGCGATCCACGCTGCGGCGGCGGTGAGTCGGACCGATCGGCTCAAGCGATCGGCTCGGCGCGCCGCTGGTAGTTCTCGAAGCGCATGTACTCCGGGAAGAACCGGAGCTGAACCTCGCCGGTCGGGCCGTTGCGCTGCTTGGCGATGATGATCTGGGCGAGGCCTGCGTTCTCCTCGGTGCGCTTGTAGTACTCGTCGCGGTGCAGCAGCATGATCACGTCGGCGTCCTGCTCGATGGCGCCGGATTCTCGCAAGTCGCTCATGCGCGGGCGATGGTCGTCGCGGTTTTCCACGTCGCGATTGAGCTGCGAGAGGGCGATCACCGGGACCTCCAGCTCCCGGGCGATCGCCTTCAACCCGCGTGAGATCGTCGCGATCTCCTGCTGCCGGCTCTCCACCCGCTGGCCGGCGGTCATGAGCTGCAGGTAGTCGATGACGATCAGCTTCACCTTCTCCGGGTGCCGCTGCTTGAGGCGGCGGCACTTGGCCCGCGCCTGGACGATCGACAGGCCGGGAGAGTCGTCGACGAAGATCGGCGCCTCGTAGAGCGCCTCGGCCTCCTGGTGCAGGCGCTGGTACTGCTCGTTGGTGATCCGGCCCTTGCGCAGGGCGAGGCCGTGGATCTGCGCGCGGCAACACAGCATGTTCTGGATCACCTGCTGCGCCGACATCTCCAGGCTGAAGAACACGACGCCGTTGCCGTCGCGCGCGACGCGCTCCAGTACGTTGAGCGCGAACGACGTCTTGCCCATCGACGGACGGGCGGCGAGGATCAAGAGTTCACCGGCGTGCAGCCCGCCGGTCATGTCGTCGAGGTCGTAGTAGTGCGTCGGCAGGCCGGTGAGCCGGCCCTCGCGCTCGCGCAGGTGGTCGATCCGGTCGAAGGTCTCGGCGAGGATCTGGTCGATGCTCTTGGCCTCGCTCGCCTGGCCTTCGCGCGCGATCGCGAAGATCCGGCGTTCGGCGTCCTCGAGCAGCTCGCGCGGATCCATCGAGTTCTCGTACGCCTGCCGCGAGATCTCCAGGCACGCCTCGAGCAGGCGGCGCGCGATCGCCTTCTCACGCACGATCTCGGCGTGGTAGAGCACCGACGCCGGCGACACGATCGACGCCACGAGGTCCATCAGCGCCTCGCGTCCGCCGGCCTCGGCGAGCAGGCTCTTGCGCGCGAGGTGCTCCTCGACCGCGATCGGATCGGCGACCGCGCGCTCGTCGTGCACTTCGCAGATCGAGCGGTAGATCACCTGGTGCGCGGGGACATAGAAGTCCTCCGGCCGCAGGACCATCGAGACGTCGCCGAGCGCGTCGGCATGGAGCATCAGGGCTCCAAGTACCGAGCGCTCGGCGTCGATGTTGCGCGGGACCCCGCGCTCCTGCGGTTGCACGAAGTCAACCATGACCTGACCCGGACCAGAGCCTCTCCTGCCCCCTCGCGCCTCGGACACGCGGCGCGCGGCGCGCACCGCGCCGCCGGCGTGCGCCGCGGCAGGACCGATCGTTCTAGGGATCGCCGACCGACTGGCAAGACGCAGGTCGAAGTTGTGGAAGCCTGTGAGCGGAAGGGGAAAGCGCACGTGCGCTGCAGCGCGCACCGCGACCGCACGCCGTCCGACGCGGTCAGCGCGCGCGCCGCGCGTCGACCTCCGCGGTGAAGGCCGCGGGCGGCGGCAGCGTCCACTGCAGCGGCGGTCCGTCGCACGCGGGCAGGGCGAGGCGCCACGCGTGCAGCAGCAGGCGACGCGCACCGCCGACCGGACGCGGCGCGCCATACAGCGGATCGCCGAGCACGGGATGTCCCAGGTGGAAGAGGTGCACGCGGATCTGGTGGCGGCGGCCGGTGACCAGGTCGATCTCCAGCAGGTCGGCGTCGATGAGCCGCTCGCGCAGCGCGAAGCGTGTGCGCGCCGGCTTGCCGTCCGGCGCGACCGCGACGCGGCCGGAACCGAACTCGCGCAGCGGCGCGACGATCTCGCCGGACAGCTCGGCGACGTGGCCGAGCACGACGGCGAGGTACTGCTTGCCCACGGCGCGGCGCTCGAAGGCCATGCTCAGGCGCCGGTGCGTCGCCGCGTCGTGCGCGAACGCGACCAGGCCGCTGGTCTCCTTGTCGAGCCGGTGCACGACGAACACGCGCTTGCCGAGCCGCGCCTCGACCCAGGCGCGCAGGCACGACTCGCGGTCGCCGGCGCGGTACGGCACGGTGGGCATCCCGGCCGGCTTGGCGAGCACCAGGACCGCGCCGTCGTCGTGCACGATCGCCGGCTCGGTCATTGCCGGCCGGCACGCCAGCGACGCAGGGCGAACTCGACGAGCCAGCGCGCGCTGTCCGCCTTGTCCTGCGGCGGGAGCGCGTGCCGCTGGCCCGCGCCGTCGAGCACGGTGATCGTGCTGCGCGGCCCGCCCATCGCGGTCGCCTCGTTGAGCACGATGAGGTCCAGGTTCTTGCGCGTGAGCTTCGCGAGGGCGCGCTCGATCTGCTCGGCCGGTTCGGTGCCGGCCGCCTCCAGCGCGAAGCCGACGACGAAGCGCCGGCCCTTGACACGCGCGAGCGTGGCGACGACGTCCGGGTTGGGCACCAGCTCGAGCGTCCACGGCCCGTCGTGCTTGGCCGGCTTGCCCGGGGTCCGCACCTTCGGGCGATGGTCAGCGACCGCGGCCACCGCGAACACGAGGTCGCAGCGGGCGAACACCCGCTCGCACGCGTCAAGCATCTCGCAGGCGGAGACGACCGGCACGACGGTCACGCCCTCCGGAGGCTGCAGGGCGGTGGGCCCGCTCACGAGGATCACCTCGCACCCGGCGGCGCGCGCCGCCGCCGCGATCTCGTAGCCCATGCGTCCGGTGCTTCCGTTGCTGAGGAATCGGACGTCGTCGAGGTGCTCGCGCGTCGGCCCCGCCGTGACCAGAACGGTCGGCATCGCCGGACGATTATGGCGTGTGCACCGCGCGGAAGCCTCCACCCTACGGGTTTCCCCCAACTTGCGGTCGGCGGGACATCCCTCGAAGCTTCGCTTCGTCCCACGTCCGCTCTGTGGAAGGTCTCCGTGCCGGCGCCCTCGAATCCACCTCATTCGCCCGTGCAGCAGGAGCCGCTGGTCTACGTCGTGGACGACGAGCCGCCGGTCGTCGAGCTGATCCGCACGCTCTGCCACGACTTGCAGGTGCCGGTGGCCGGCTTCTCGGCGGCCCGCGAGTTCCTCGCCGCCCTCGAGCCCGCGCGGCCGGGGTGTCTGGTGCTCGACCTGCGCCTGCCGGACATGTCCGGCATCGAACTGCTGGAGAAGCTCCGCCAGCTCGGCAGCACGCAGACCATCGTGTTCATCAGCGGCAACGCGGAGATCGAGCACGCGGTCCGCGCGATGAAGATGGGCGTGCACGACTTCCTGGAGAAGCCCTTCTCCAACCAGGCGATCGTCGACGCGATCCTCTCCGCGCTCGCGCGCGACCGCAGGAACCGCGAAACGCGCGGCGAGCTGGCCGACATCGCCCGCCGCATCGCGCGCCTCACCCGCCGCGAGCGGCAGGTGATGGACCTGGTCGTGCGCGGGCTGGTCAACAAGGAGATCGCCGCCGAGCTGGCCCTGAGCACGAAGACGGTCGAGGTCTACCGCGCCAACGTGATGGCGAAGATGGAGGCGCGCTCGCTGGCCGAGCTGGTCCGCGCGGTCATGCAGTACCGCGGCGAGCACGGCGAAGGCGCGTGACGGCCGGAGCGGCGCTGGCGCTCGCGCCCTGCCCTCCCGAGTCGCGCCAGCGCGCGCGGCACCTCGCGACCGGCGGAGCGTCGCCGAGGCACGTAGCCAGCGCGCAATGCGTTCCGCCGGACCGAGAATCGACCCTGCGGCGCAGCGTCCAAACCGGGTGCCGGCCGATTGTGCGCGCCTCGCGCGCACGTACGCTCTGCGCGTCCTTCTCCTCATCCTTCGATCCGGAGATCTCCATGCGCCGCGTGCTGCCGCTCTTGCTTCTCTCCCACGCCCTGTCCGCGCAAACCTCGGCCACGGTGCCGAGCATCTTCAAGAACTGCGAAGCGCCCGGCTCCAACGTGCTGCCGACCGGCCGCTCCAAGTCGTTCCTGCAAACCTGGTACTCCGGGCAGAACCTGCCGATCGGGATGGTCGCGACGCAGATCGGCTGGCGCTACGACTCCGCCGCGCTCATGCCCGGCGGGTTCACCCACACGATGGAGATCGTGCTCGACAACACGACCGCGACGTTCTCGACCCTGAGCACGACGTTCGCGGCGAACCTGAGCGCGGCGCCGACGACGTTCCTGCCCCTGCAACAGGTCAACTGGCCCGCTCCGCCGAGCGGCGGGCTCGATGCGGCGTTGTGGATCCCCGGCGCCGTCCCGTTCACGTTCATCGGGCCGCACCTGCTCGTCCAGGTCGACGTGCAGACCGAAGCCTCGCCGCGCACGCTCGGCACGTTCTACGCCGACGGCTTCCTGGCCT
This sequence comes from Planctomycetota bacterium, assembly GCA_035305285.1. Taxonomy (GTDB): domain Bacteria; phylum Planctomycetota; class UBA1135; order UBA1135; family UBA2386; genus DATGPD01. The sequence goes on along the minus strand of DATGPD010000471.1, from coordinate 3,275 downwards.
CGACGACGACGCCCTGGTTCATCGCGCACCAGCCGCCCGGATGCGCTCCGTCGAACCTGTCCGCCACCGTGTCCAGCCAGGCGCCGAACGCGCTGGTGAACTTCACGCTGACCGGCGGACCGTCCAACAGCCAGGCGGTGTTCCTGCTCGGCACCGAGAACCAGGCGTTCAGCGGCGTGAACCTCCTGCCCCTCGACCTCGGCTTCGCCGGCATGACCGGCTGCTCGCTGGGCGTCGATCCGCTCGCGTCGGTCGTGGTCCCGACCAACGCCTCGGGCACCGCCCAACTCCAGGGCTCGCTCCCGCTCCCGACCTCGGTCGCCTTCCTCCTCTTCGCCCAGGCGCTGCACGCCGGCAACACGCCGGCCGGGCTGGTCACGGGCAACGTCGCCGGCGTCCAGCTCGGCGCAGCGGGGCTCGCGAACTACGTCTACTCGTGGACCTCGTTCGGTCCGATCGCCGAGTTCGGCCCCTACACCACGAACCGCGGCGCCGTCGTGCTGCTGCGCTGACGGACGACGCGCGCGCCGCGCGCGTACCGCCCGGCGTGCCACCGCCGCCCGGTCACCGCACCCGGTCGACCACCAGCGGCCGCGGCTCGGGCCGGGCGCCGATCGTGATCGCGGCACGCAGCGCCACTGCCGCGCGCTCGGCCGAAGCGCGGTCGCGCGCGTGCACGGTCGCGAGCAGGTCCCCGCGCGCGACCGAAGCGCCGCGCGCACGCGCGAGCACGATCCCGACGAGCGGATCGACCGCGTCCCCGGGCTGGCGGCGGCCACCCCCCAGATCGCGCACGGCGAGCCCGATCGCGAGCGGGTCGATGTCGGCGACGTGGCCCGCCTCCCCCGCCTCGACGGGCACCTGCACCGGCGCGCGGCCGAGCCGCGCGGGGTCGTCGGCCACGCGGGGATCGCCGCCCTGGCGCTCGACGTTGCGCCGGAAGCACGCGAGCGCCGCGCCCGAGTCGAGCAGGTCGGGGAGGCGCGCGACGTCGGCCTCGCTCCGCCCGGCGAGGCACAGCATCTCCCCGGCCAGTTCCAGCGTCAGCGCGCGCAGGTCGGCGGGACCGCCGCCGCGCAGGCACGCGATCGCTTCCTCGACCTCCAGCGCGTTGCCCGCGGCGCGGCCGAGCACCGTGTCCATGTCGGTCAGCAAGGCGGTCACCCGGATCCCGGCGCGCCGGCCGGTGTCGACGAGGCTCCGCATCAGCGCGCGCGCCGCATCCGGTTCGCGCATGAACGCGGCGCGCCCGCACTTGACGTCCATCGCCAGTGCGTCGATGCCGGCGGCGAGCTTCTTGGACAGGATCGAGGCGGTGATCAGCGGGATGCTCTCCACCGTCCCGGACACGTCCCGCACCGCGTACATGCGCCGGTCGGCGGGCGCGACCTCCGCCGACGCACCGGCCATCACGAAGCCGCAGTCAAGCAGCACGGCGACGAACTCGCCGGGGTCGAGGTCCGTGCGGTAGCCGGGGATCGCCTGCAGCTTGTCGATCGTGCCGCCGGTGTGGCCCAGCCCGCGCCCGGAGACCATCGGCACCGGCACGCCGGCGGCAGCGACGAGCGGCGCGAGGCACAGCGAGACCTTGTCGCCGACGCCGCCGGTCGAGTGCTTGTCGACCTTGCAGCCAGGGACGGAAGACAGGTCGAGGACCCGCCCCGAATCGCGCATCGCCAGCGTCAGTGCCGCGGTCTCCTCGGCGTCCATGCCGCGGCAGCACACCGCCATGAGGAACGCGCCGAGCTGGGCGTCGCCGAGCGAGCCGTCGACCACGCCGCGCACGAGGTCGGCGATCTCCTCGGCGCTCAGCGTCCCGCCGTCGCGCTTCTTCTTGATCAGTTCCGCCGGGTGCCAGCGCATCGCGGAGCGCTCAGAAGGCGACCGGGTGCCACAACGTCTTCACCTCGACGAACGGCTCCACCCACGACAGGCGCTGCAAGGCGCCGGGGTCGCGCCACGCGTCGGGCGCTAGGTCGGCCCAGCGCACGCGCTTGACGCTCCCCGCTGCGGCGCGGCCCGGCTCCGCGGCCGGCGTCCCGGCGAGCAGGAGGCCGTCGACGTCGCGGTGGCTCGCCGCCTCGGGCACCAGCTCGGCGTGCAGCCCCGAGAGCAGGTTGACCGTGCCGGGCGGCACGTCGCTGACCGCGAGCACCTCGCCCAGCGCCAGTCCGGCAAGCGGTGCCGGCTCGCTCACGACGACCACCGCCGTGTTGCCGCCCGCGAGGACCGGCAGGAGCAGCGCGACCAGACCCAGGACCGCGGGCTCGGCCGGAGCCGCGACCGCGACGACGCCGGTGGGCTCGACCGTACTGAAGTTGAAGAACGGGCCGCTGACCGCGTTCTGCGCGCCGAGCAGGGTCTGCAGCTTGTCCGGCAGCCCCGCGTACCACACGGCCAGCGCGACCGCGGCCTCGACCTCGGCGCGTGCCGAGGCGCCGTCGAGCGCGATGCACGCCGTCAGCTCCGCCGCGAGCGAGTCGGCGCGGCTCTGCAGCACCTCGGCGAACCGGTACAGGATCTGTCCGCGCAGGTAGGCGCTCTGCCCGCTCCACGCGGGCAGCGCCGCGCGCGCCGCGCTCACCGCATCGCGCAGGTCCTTGCGGCTCCCGCGCGCGACGTTGCACGACGGGCACCCTGCCGGGCGGTAGGTGCGGCCCGACTCGCTGCGCGGGAACTTGCCGCCGATCCAGAGCTTGTAGGTCTTGCGCACCGGCACGCTCATCGCCGCCTCCGCCTCATCCCTGGCGCAGGGCGCCGCGCACGCGCACGTAAGGCCGCAGACCCTGCCGGCCGCCCTCGCGACCGAAGCCGCTCTCCTTGCAGCCGCCGAACGGGCTCGCCGGGTCGAACCGGTTGAAGGTGTTGTTCCACACGACGCCGGCGCGCAGGCGCGCCGCGACCCACAGGATGCGCGCGCCCTTGTCGGTCCACACGCCGGCGGACAGGCCGTAGGCGGTGTCGTTCGCCTTCTCGACGGCCTCCTCCGGCGTGCGGAACGTGCTCACCGCGAGTACCGGACCGAACACCTCCTCGCGCGCAACGCGATGGCTCTGCGCCACGCGGTCGAGCATCGTGGGCGGGAACCAGAACCCGCGGCGCGGGAGCGTGCACCGTGCCTGGTGCAGGGTCGCGCCGGCGCGCTCGCCGTCGCGCACCAGCTCGGTGATGCGCGCGAGCTGGGCGCGGCTGTGGATCGCGCCCATGTCGGTGTTCTTGTCCATCGGATCGCCGACCCGGATGCGATCCATCCGGCGGTGCAGTCTGGCGACGAA
>DATGPD010000470.1:0-5451 GCA_035305285.1 Planctomycetota bacterium | reverse complement strand
GACCAGCGCCTCCAGCCATGCCTCGTGGCGCGCCGGGTTCGTTTCGCGGTGGTCGTCGAGCGGCTCGACCAGCCCGGCACCGAGCAGCCAGGCGAACACGCGGTTGGCGAACGCCCGCGCGAACGCGTCGTGCGCGCGGGAGTGCACGAACGCGTGCAGGTCGCCCGCGCCGTGTTCGTCCGCGCCGCGGAGCGGCAGGAGGCGCGGCACGACCGGCTCGCCGGTGTGCTCGTCGAACAGCGACGACGGGGCACGCGCGCCGCGCGGCGGCGGCGCGAAGCACGCCGCGAACGCGAGGTGGTCACGCTGCCGCCAGCGGTCGTCGGGATGGTCGTGGCAGCGTGCGCAGCCGAGGCGCACGCCGAACATCGTGCGCGCCACCAGCTCGGCGCGGTCGCGCGGGTCCTCGCGCCGAGCGAGGAACGGCCCGCCGTGCGCGAGCAGGTCGCGGGTCAGGTCGGGCAGCGGCTCGTCGGCTTCGGCCGCGGCACGCACCCGCTGGTGCAGCGCGACCACCGCGGCGCGCGCGCCGGGCGGAGCGTCCTCGACTTCGGGCACCTCGAAGAACGCGCGCAGCCGGCGGGCGGCGGCGACCGCGAACTCCGGCGTGGCGAGGAGCGCGTCCGCCGCGCGCGCGATGCGCTCGCCCTCGGGCATCTCCAGGAAGCGCTGCAGCTCGAACGCGGTCGGCGGGCGCTCGACGAGGTCGAGCCACAGTCGGCGTGCGATGCGCTCCGGCGGGGCCTCGGGCGCGGGCGCGAGGCCGAGGTCGGCGAGGCGCGCGGCGAACAGGGCGTCGAGGTCGCCCTCGCGCGCGGTGCCTTCCACCGCGACTTCGTCGCCGAACGGGCGGCCGACCGTGACGCGCGCGGTCGCGCCCGCGTAGCGGGTGAACAGGTGCGCCTCGCCGGGGCCGACGATCGCGAAGCGGCCGGCGCGGTCGACCGTCGCGACGTCCTGCGCGCTGGACGAGAACGTCGCGAGCGCGGTCACGTCGGCCGTCGTCGTCGTGCCGCCCGCGGCGAAGGTCGCGGTCACGACGAGCCGCCCGCCGTCGGGCGCGACCTGCAGGTCGACGAGCCGGCGCGGCACCTCCGGCGCGAACGGCGCGCCGGCCGCGATCCACGCGCGGAGCAGCGCGTGCTGCTCGCTGTCCTCCGTGAGCCGTTTGCCGCCGCCGTGGTCCACGAGGCGCAGCGGCTTGGCGAGGAGCAGGCTCGCTTCCGGGGCGAGCAGGTCGAGACGCCGGCCGCCGAGCGCCCGGGTGATCGCCGCGTGGTCGGCCTGCGGATCGCCGCCGAACAGCGACAGCTTGAACCCGCCCTGCCCGGTTGCCGCGCCGTGGCAGTAGGCCGACGCGCAGCCCTGGCGCTGGAGCACGGGCAGGACCGCGTGCACGAAGTCGGTGGGGTCGAGCCCGCGTGGATCGTGCGCGGGCGGCTCGCCGGGCCCGGCGAGCGGCGCGAGCGCCGCCGGGATCCCGCACAGCAGCAGCGTCGCGCGCCGCAGGAGCATGGTCAGCGCATGTCCTCGCCCGGCACGCGGTGCGTCGCGAGCCAGCGGCGCGCACGCTCCTGCGCTTCCTTCGTCCCGTAGTCGAGGTCGAGCATCAGCTCGAACATCGCGATCGCCTGCCGGCGCAGTGCGCGGTCGTCGCCGACGCGCGCGTCGACGCGCGCGAACACCTCGTCGAGGTCGGCGGCCGACGCGTTGCGCTGGATCGCCGCGCGCAGGAGCGCGCGCAGCTGGTCGTCGTCGGGAGCCTTCCCCACCCTCGGCGCCGGCGCGGCGTCCCTGCCCTTGCCGTCGCCCGCCGCCTCGACCGCGCGGCGCTGCGGTCGCTGCTCGCGCATCTCGCGCTGCTGCATGCGCGCGCCGGGTGCCTCGGCGCGTCGCGCCTGCACGAGGAGGGCCGCGCACAGGTCGAGCAGCTCCGCGTCCGCGCCGGGATGGCGGCGGGCGAGCAGGCGGACGAAGCCCGCGTGGTCGCTCGGCAGCGGCCCGGTGAGTTCCGCGATCCACGCCTCCAGCCGCGGAACGTCGGCCTCGCCGGTGTCGGTGAACGCGACCGAGCGCGAGACCTTGCCGTCCTTGCCGAGCACGAGCGTCAGCGTGCACTTGCGGTTGAGGGCGTACGCGCCCGGACCTTCGCTGCCGTCCGCGCTCACCGCGATCGGCGTCCGCAGGCCGAGCGCGGCGGACGAACGCTGCGCCTGCTGCTCCGCCGCGGTGCGGTCGCCGGCGAGCATGACCGTGCGCGCCTGGAAGCCGAGCACGCCGTACACGGTGGCCAGCCGGTCGAGCGCCCGGATCATGGGTTTGGTGTTGCGGCTCAGCTCGTGCACGAACAGGACCGCGGCCGGCCCCGACCCGAAGCTCGCCACGGCGTCGGCCGTGCTGCCGTCCGGCTGCCCGACCGCGACCTTCGTCCAGGGAGCGCCGGGTTCCGGCCCCGACGCGAGCACGGGGTCGTCTTGCGCCCACGCCACCGACGCGAGGACCGCAGGGAACCAGGCAGATGCACGAACGCGGACCATGGAGGGGGCAGTGTAGGAGGCCGCGTCCACCCGGACGCGCGGGTGCATTCGTGTTACCGGCCGGGCGCCGTGGCCGGACGCTGCCGCCGGGCGGCCGACAACCCGGGCAGAGGAAAAGGGCGGTTAGCCGATAGCATCGCCTCAGCGGCCACCTGGTCCCTCCTCATGCAGCCGGCTCCCGCCCGATCCACGTCCCCACCTGCGTCCGCATTCCGGATCCCGTTCAACCGACCGGCGCCGATCGGGCAGGAGCTGGAGTACGTCGCGCAGGCGGTCGCGAGCGGCAAGCTGGCCACCGACGGCGAGTTCTGCCGCCGCGCGACGGACCTGCTGCGCGAACGGCTGGGAACTCCGGGCGTGCTGCTCATGAGCTCGTGCACGAACGCCCTCGAGATCGCGGTGCTGCTCGCGGGGATCGGGCCCGGCGACGAGGTGATCCTGCCGTCGTACACGTTCGTGTCGACCGCGAACGCGGTCGTGCGCGCCGGCGGCACGCCGGTGTTCGTCGACGTGCGGCGCGACACGATCAACCTCGACGAGGAGAGGGTCGCGGCCGCGATCGGCCCGCGCACCAGGGCGATCCTGCCGGTGCACTACGCGGGCGTCGGCTGCGCGATGCACGAGCTGAGCAGCCTCGCGCGCGCGCGGGGGCTGCGCCTCATCGAGGACGCCGCGCACGCGATCGACGCGCGCTACGACGGCCGCCCGCTCGGCACCCTCGGCGACTTCGGCACCTTCAGCTTCCACGAGACCAAGAACGTGGTAGCGGGCGAAGGCGGCGCGCTGGTGGTCGCCGACCTCGGTCTGATGCCGCGCGCCGAGGTCCTGCGGAACAAGGGCACCGACCGGGCGCGCTTCGAGCGCCGCGAGGTCGACCGCTACACCTGGGTGGGCCCGGGCAGCAGCTGCGGCCCGTCGGAGTTGCAGGCCGCGTTCCTGTGCGCCCAGCTCGAAGGCATGACGCAGATCACCGCGCGCCGGCGCGAGCTGTTCCAGCGCTACCTGACGGCGCTGCAGCCGCTCGCCGACGCGGGGTTGATCCGGTTGCCGGTCATCCCCGTGCAGTGCCAGCCCAACGCGCACGTCTTCTACCTGATCGCGCGCAACCGCGAGGAGCGCGTCGCGCTGCAAAGCTCGCTGCACGCGCGCGGCATCCAGGCGAGCACGCACTACGTCCCGCTGCACGATTCGCCGTTCGGCAAGGTGATCGGCCGCACGCCGTTCCCGCTCCCGGTGACCGAGGAGGTCGCCGCCTGCCTGCTGCGGCTGCCGCTGTACCACGCGTTGACCGACGAGCAGGCGGACGAGGTGGCGGCGGCGGTGCTGGCGTTCTTCGGGCGGTAGGGCAAAGGTTCGTCGCGGCCGCGGCAGCGCGACGACCGCGATCACCTGGCTTCGACCTGCGACTTCGGGGTCCGGCCGTCGCGGACCGACGGGCTCACCAACGCACGGGGGCCCCACCGAAGAAGTGGCTGTGTGTCTGCTGCGGTCGCCGCTCCCTATCGCAGGCTGACGGGACAGCAGCCGGACGACGTGGGGGGCAGCGGCTCTCTGGCATGTTCGGCGGTTGGATGGTGCATCTCTCCGGCTTTCGCAGACCTGGCGCGTCAGGCGCATCGCGGAAGGTCCATCACCCAGACCGTCACGCTGTCGATCCCATGGGGCCGGGTTCACGACACTCTGCATGCTGCCGCGCAGGCATGTTGTGCGCCCCACAGCGATCCGTAGACCGCAAGAGGCCTTGCTCGTGAACAGTGCCAGTGCGTAGCGTGTGAGCCGGTTGGTCGGGGAGGATGTTCACGAAGAAGGGGAGTTCGATGGCCATTCCCAAGAAGACCGAGGAGAGGATCAAGTCCGCACTGAAGAGGTTCATGCCCGTCTTGCAAGCGCAGCGGGATCGCGACGTCTCCGAGGCCGACACCGTCACGCTCGTCAAGGATCTGTTCTCGGAACTGCTCGGCTTCGACAAGTACGCCGAGCTCACGAGCGAGCATCAGATCCGCGGTACGTTCTGCGATCTGGCTGTGCGAATCGATGGAAAGTTGCGGTTGTTGGTCGAGGTCAAGGCGATCGGCATCGCCCTGAACGATCGACACGTCAAGCAAGCCGTCGACTACGCCGCGAACCAAGGCATCGACTTCGTCGTCTTGACGAACGCCGCGCATTGGCGCCTCTACCAGGTCATATTCAAGAAGCCGATCGACAGCCGACTCATCACCGAGTTCGACCTGCTCGGTCTGAACCCGAAGGACGACGCAGCGCTTGAGTTGGTCTACCTGTTGTCGCGCGAAGGGCTGATGCGCGGCGCGATCCAGGAGTTCAGCGAGCGCAAGCAGGCGACGAGCCGCTTCTTGCTCGCGAGTCTGCTCGTGAACGACGAGGACGTCGTTGCTGCGATCCGTCGCGAACTGCGCAAGGTAACCGACATCCTCGTCCCGCCCGACACGATCGTGCAGGTGCTGCGCCAGGAGGTGATCAAGCGGGAGGTGTTCGAGGGCGACGAAGCGATGGAGGCGGAGCGGTTGGTTCAGCGACAAGCGAAGTCGTCGGTACGCTCGACCCGGGCGCCGGGGCCTGCTTCGCCGCCATCGACCGGAGATCCGTCCATGGCGACCCAGGAGGATCGACCGACGGAGCCCGCCACGAGCGGTTGAACGGCGCCACCCAGTCGGCGGCTCGCCGACCTGACGAGCCTCGACATCATGCGGGAATGAAGGACGTGGGAGGCGCCGGCGGCTCCGCTGCGTGGCGAGCCGATCGCCCCACGCCGGGGTCGTCATGTCGAAGCGCGCGCTGCGGAACTCGACCTGTCCGCGCCTTGCGGGCTGCCGTGCTCGATGGCTTCGACCTCCGGTGACCGACGCTACTCCGGCGACCCAGCGACGGCGGCACGGGAGAACTCGGGCCTCGTAAT
>DATGPD010000469.1:0-5821 GCA_035305285.1 Planctomycetota bacterium | reverse complement strand
GATCGCCCTGATCCTGTCGGACTACCTGAAGCACCTCGCGGTCATCCAGGCGCTCGACCTCGGCGACGTCGGCGAGTTCGTGGTGATGGCGAGCACGCTGATGGAGATCAAGTCGCGCGAGCTGCTGCCGCGCGAAGAGATTTCGATCGAGACCGAGCTCGACCCGCGCGACGACCTGATCCGCCAGCTCCTCGAATACAAGCAGTACCGCGACCTGTCCCGGCGCCTCGAACGCCTGGCCCAGCGCCGCGCGCGGCAGGTCAATCCGTGGGTGCCGGTCGACCCCGCGGCGACCAGGGAAGCCGCCGAAGCGGACGACGACGTCGACCTCGGCGACATCGACATCTGGACGCTGACCGCGGCGTTCGCGAAGCTGCTGGAGGAGACCGGGCAGGACTTCACCCTGCACTTCGGCGTCGAGCGCAAGGACGTCCGCTACTACGCCGCGCAACTCCTGGAGCGCACCAAGGGCAAGGGCGAGGTCCGGTTCGAGACGCTGTTCGACCGCAGCGAGGGGCGGATGGGCCTGATCGGCACGTTCACCGCGATGCTGGAGCTGATGAAGCAGGGTTACCTGCGCGCGCACCAGGAGCAGTGCTTCGGCGACATCCTGGTCGTGTTCGTCGGCGACGAGGACGCGACGGTCGACGACATCCTGCCGCCCGACGTGGTGCTCGACGCGCCGCACCACGCGCCTCCGGACCCGGGCCTCAACTGACCCGCGCGGCGGGTTCGGCCCGCGCCGGTCAGATCACCGGCGCGCCGTCCGGCGGGCAGGGGCACAGCGCCGCCTCGTACGCGCGGGCCAGCGCTTCGCCGTCCGCCGCGGCGAACGCGGCCTCGTCCTCGTAGCAGAAGCGGCCCCACAGCTCGGCGCAGCCGAGCGGCGCCGGGAAGTGCGGCGCCGGCGTCTCGCGGCGGCGCGGCACGAACCACGTCGTGTCGCCGTCGCTGACCAGGTTCGCCGCCGGCGTCGCGCGCAGCGCGAGCAGGCGTGCGGCAGCGCGCGCCCGATCGGCGCGTGCTCCGCGCACGCCGAGCACGAGGCCCGGGAACGGCGCGGCCAGACGCACGAAGTCGACCCCCGGCCACTGCCCGTCGGCGATCCGCGCGCCGTCGACCCGGACCGTCGGCAGCGCGCTCAGGAAGGGCAGGCGCTCGCCGACCACGTGCACGTGCGCGCGCGGTTGCGTCGCCGCGGCGCCGATCGTGTTGAGCAACGCGCTGCCGTGGGGCTCCGCGATGCCGAACGCCAGGTCGAGGAGGGCGGCGCTCGCCTCACGGCCGGCGGCGGTGCTCCACAAGATCCCCGCCTGCACGGCGAAGGGGTAACGGTTCGGGGTCAGCGCTGCGTCGCCGTCGCGCCAGAGCACTTCGCGCGCGAGGATCGCAGGCGCGCGGTCCGTGAGCACGAGCGGAGGAGTGGGCGGCCGGCGTCGCGCCCGGTCGGGAAGCCACCACAACTCGACCGCGCTGCCGAACAGTCGGATCGTGCGCCGGGCAGCGGGCTGCGCGGAAGGCAGCGGCCAGGCGGCGAGCGGCATCACACGCGGCGATTGTTCGGCGCGCGCGGGCGCGGACAAGCGGACGACTCGCACGCGCCGTGCGCGGCCCCGCGCGTTTGCAGGTCCGCCCGCCGTGCGCTACCGTCTTTCCCCAGAGTCTTGTCTCGCGGGCGGGCTCCCGGTCCTGCCCGCTGTCCCCGAGCGAACCCCCTTGAAGATCGTCTTCTTCGGCAGCAGCGACTTCGCCCTCCCGACCCTGCGCGCTCTGAAGGAGCACGGCTTCGCTCCGACCCTCGTCGTCACCAAGCCCGACGCCCCCCGGGGGCGCGGCCGCAAGATTTACCCCGCGGAGGTCGGGGTGGAGGCCAGGGAGCTGGAGCTCGAGGTCGCTCAGCCGGAGGATCCCAACTCGGAGGAGTTCCGCGCCCAGCTCGCTGCCCTGAAGCCCGACATCGCCGTGGTCGTCAGCTTCGGCTGCAAATTCAGCACCGAGCTGCTCTCGATCCCCAGGCACGGCTGCATCAACGCGCACGCCTCGCTGCTGCCGCTGTACCGCGGCGCCGCCCCGATCCAGCACGCCATCCGCGACGGGCAGACCAAGACCGGGATCTCGATCATGCGGATGAACGAGGAGCTGGACGCGGGCGACGTCATGCTGCAGGAGGAGACGCCGATTTTGCCGCGCGAGACCGCCGGGCAGCTGCGCGAACGCCTCGCCGACCTCGCCGGCAAGACGATGGTGCGCGCGCTGGAGCTGATCGCGGCGAACAAGGCGGAGTTCGAGCCGCAGGATCCGACCAAGGCGACGCGCGCGCCGGCGGTGCAGAAGGCGGACGGCGTGATCAGTTGGAGCATGCCGGCGCACGACATCGACCTGCTGGTCCGCGCGATGACGCCCAAGCCCGGGGCGCAGACCCGACTCGGCGCCAAGCGCTACATCGTGATGGAAGGCGAGGTCGAGCAGGATCTGTACGGGCTCGGCGTGCCGGGCCTCGTCCAGTCCGCCGGCGAGGAAGGGATCCGGGTGTGCACCGGCAAGGAGCTGTACCGGATCATCCGCATCAAGCCGGAGAACGGCCGCAACATGACCGCGGGTGAGTTCGTGCGCGGCCACGCGATGCCGCCCGACGCGCGGTTCGGGTGAGCGCGCAAGAGGCTCGGCGGGGGCCCTGCCGGCGCATGGCGGGGCCACGGAATCCGGACGAAGCCCGCGCGCGGCGGTCCGGCCTCGGGCTGCCGGCGACCGGGCGCTCGACGTGGGCTGCCGACGTGTGCGCGCGCGTGGTGCAGGTTCCGGCGCGCGCGGAGACGCCGCGCCTCGCGAGCCGTCGTGGTGCCCGACGCTGAGTCGGTGCGCGCCGGCGGCGAGCGCGACGGCGTGGGGGCGGCGCGGTGGCGCGCGTTCACCGCGCTGGTGGCGGTCGAGCGCGGCAAGGCGGCGCGGCTGCGCACCGCCCTGCGCCTCGACGACCTGGCGGCGCGCGACCGCGCCCTCGGCCTCGAGCTGAGCGCGGGCGTCGAGCGGCGAAGGATCACCATCGACGCCCTCCTGCTGCCGTTCACCGCGCGCGGGATCCTGCCCGACGACCCGTTCGTGCGCACGGCCCTGCGCCTCGGCGCGTACCAGGTGCTGTGGCTGCCGCGGATCCCCGTGCGCGCGGCGGTGCACGGCGCGGTGGGCCTGCTGCGCCGCCAGCGACCGCTGGTCAATGCCCTGCTCCGCCGGCTCGCGGCATCGATCGTCGAGCGCGCCGCGGATCCGACGCAGCCGCGCACGGAGTTCGCGTTGCCCCCCGCGGGCGAGACGCCGCGCGCGCTCGTCCTGCCGCGCGCGGCGCTCCCCGACCCGGTCGCGGACCCCATCGGTCATGTCGGGGTGCTCCACGGCCTGCCCGCCGACCTCGTCGGCCGCTGGTTCGCTGCGTTCGGCGCGGAACGGGCCGCGGCCGTCGCCGCCGCGTCGGCGGAGCCGGCGGGGGTGACCCTGCGCGTGCAACCGGCGCGCGGCGACGCGGCGGCCCTGCAGCGCGCGCTCGCCGCCGAAGGCGTGCTCACCGAGCCGCTCGCCGGCGGGCGGTTCCTGCGCCTGCGCGACGTGCAGGGCACGTCGCCGTTCTCCACCGAGGCCTACCGCGAGGGTCGATTCAGCGTGCAGGACCCGACCGCGTTCGCGGCGGCTGCGGCGCTCGCGCCGGAGCCGGGCGAGACGCTGCTGGACCTGTGCGCCGCACCCGGCGGGAAGGCGACCGCGCTCGCCGAGCTGCTCCGCGGACGCGGCAGGGTGTTCGCCTACGACCCCGACGCGGCCCGCCTGCGCCTGGTCGAGGAGGCGCGCCGCCGCCTCGGGCTCGAAGACGTGCTGCAGGTCGTCGGCGACCTCGCGTCGGTGCCCGAACGCTGCGACGGCGTACTCGCCGACGTGCCCTGCTCGAACACCGGCGTGCTCGCGCGCCGTGTGGAAGTGCGCCGCCGGTCGATCGCCGAAAGCATCGCGCGCGTCGTCCCGGAGCAGCGCGCGCTGCTCGCGACCGCCCTGGCACGCACGCGCCCGGGCGGGCGCGTGGTCTACTCGACCTGCAGCCTGGAGCCGGAGGAGAACCGCGGGGTCGTCGAGGCCGTGCTCGCGGCGCACCCCGGCGTCGTGCTGGTTGCCGAGCAGACGACCCTTCCGGCCGCCGGCGAGCACGACGGCGGCTACTTGGCCGTGCTCCGCACGCCGCCGGCGGGGTAGCGTCGGAGCGCGGATGCTCCTCGGCTACAACACGAACGGCCTGCGCGACCATCGTCTCGAGGACGCCCTGCGTCTGCTCGCCGACCACGGCTACCAGGCGGTTGCGCTCACCCTCGACGTGGGACACCTCGACCCGCTGCGCTGCACTGCGGCCGAGGTCGGCGCGGTCGCTGCGCTTCTCACGCAGCTCGGGCTGGAGGCGGTGATCGAGACCGGCGCGCGCTTCGTGCTCGACCCCTGGCACAAGCACGAGCCGACGCTCATGACCCGCGATCCGGCCGCGCGCGCGCGCCGACTCGACTTCTACGCGCGCTGCGCGCGGATTGGCGCCGACCTCGGCGCGCGCACGCTGTCGTTCTGGACGGGGACCGACCGCGGCCCGGAGCGCGACCGACAAGCCTGGCTGCTCGAAGGCGTCGCACGGACATGCGAGGTGGTGCGCGCCCACGGGCTCGTGCCGGCGCTGGAGCCCGAGCCGGGCATGGCGGTCGAGACGTGCGCCGACTACGAGGCCGTCGCCGCGCGCCTCGGACGGGAGGCGCCGGCCCTGTGCCTCGACGTCGGCCACCTCTACGTCACCGGCGAGGGCGACCCCGCGCAGGTGATCGAGCGCCACGCGGCGCGCCTGCGCCAGGTGCATCTGGAGGACATGCGGCGCGGGTGGCACGAGCACCTGCCGCCGGGCGAAGGCGACGTCGACTTCACCGCCGTGCGCCGCGCGCTGGAACACGCCGGCTACCGGTTCGCGGTGTGCTTCGAGCTGTCGCGCTCGTCGCACGCCGGTCCGGACATGGTGCGTCGCTGCCGCGCGGCGTGGGACGCGGCGCGCCCCGCCTTCGGGTGAAGGTTCGATGCGCGCGCGCGGTGCGGCTGCGATGCTGCGCATGCGGCCGGCACAAGGTGCGCGCGTCAGCGCAGGCGGTCGAGCAGTTCGCGCAGCGCCGTTTCCGCCGCGCGCGCGTGCTCCTGCAGCGCCCGCACCATCTCGGGGACGTCGGTGGTCTCCTTCGAGCGGCAGGCGTTCTGCACGCGGTCACACAGCGACTGGACTTCGACCGCGCCGAGATTGCCCGCGGAGCCCTTGAGGGAGTGCGCCGCGCGCTCGACCGCCTCCCAGTCGCCGGCCGACGTGCCGCGCGTGATCGCCTCGATCTTGCCCGGGCTGTCGGCCAGGTACATCTCGATCAGGTCGACGAGCAGCTCCGGATCGCCGTCCTCGCTGAGCGCCATCAGCTCGTCGATCACTTCCATGTTCAGCGTTCCGGTCATGCGGTTCCCCCCCGGGCCGTGTCCGTCATGGTCTATCGGCGCGCTGCCGTGGCGTCTTGACGCGCCGGTGCGCGCCGCCGGCCAACGCACCATGCCGCGGGGGCGACGACCGTGCGCGGTCCGAGACCGGAGGTGCGCGCCGGCGGTGAACCTCGCCCGTTCGGCGGGCCGCCGGCCGCGACGGCATCAGGCGCGCGCTCGCGGGGCGCAGCGCGGCCGCGACGCGGCCACGACTGCGCGGCACGCGCCCGAACGGGTCAGTCGGCGAGTGCGATCTCGCGGACGCGCTCCTCGCTGAGCAGCGCCTTGCTCGCCT
>DATGPD010000468.1:0-3028 GCA_035305285.1 Planctomycetota bacterium | reverse complement strand
CTGGGGCGTCAACGCGGCCGGCCGGCGGATCTTCGGCTTCTGGCGAGGCCGCTGGTGCTCGCCGCATGCGTTCAGCTGGTGCTACGTGCCGTCGTGGTGCCGCTGGGGCTTCCTGTCGTGGTCGGCCTGGGGCTGCTCGCTCTGGCCCATCTACTACGACTACTGCGCGTTCGGCTGGCGCAGCACTATCGGCTACTGGTCCACCTACACCCCGTACTACGCCGCGCGGCACTACGCGTGGTACTGGCCGAGCACCGTCTACGCGCCGGTGACGGTGTACGCGGCCGGCTACGACCCGGGCTACTACGACGACCCGGACGTGGACGTCACGATCCGCATCGAGGACGGCCGCGAAGCGGCGGTCGAGAGCCCCGGCGGTGCAGTGCGGATCGACCGCGCGCCGCCTTCCAAGGAGATGCTCGCCGCGCGGCACGTCACGCTGGCCGACGCCTACTTCCGCGAGGGGCGCTACCAGGACGCGGTCGACGCGTACCTGCGCGCGCTGACCTACCTGCCGGATGACGCCTCGATCCACATGGCGCTGGCCGACGCCCTGTTCGCGCTCGGCGACTACCACTACGCCGCGTTCATGATCGGCAAGGCGTTCGAGCTGGACCCGTCGCTCGCGTCGGTGGTCATCGACAAGCACAAGTTCTACGACGACCCGGCGAAGTTCGACGCGCAGCTCGAGACGCTGCGCCGCTACACGGAGGAGAAGCCCTACGACGCGGCGGCGATGCTCGTCTTCGCGGTCAACCTGCGCTTCGCCGGCGACGCGGCCGGCGCGGAACGCGCGCTCACACGGGTGCTGGAGGTCGACAAGGACAACGCCGCCGCGGAGCTCCTGCGCGAAGCGCTGCGCGCCGAAAAGGCCGCCGCCGAGAAGCCGGCGGAAAAGCCCGCCGAGACGCCGGTCGAGAAGAAGTGAGCCTCCGCGGGGGCGGATTCGCCGCCCTCGCTGGAGTCGCCTCGGCGCGCGGATAAAAGGGGCGCATGGCGCGTCGGCTCGACACGTACCTCCGGGACCTGATCCCCGAAGAGAAGTTCGACTTCTACGCGATGGTGCGCGACTTCGCCGACGCGGAGATCGCCCCGCACCTCCTCACTTGGGAGCGCGAGCACATGCTCGTGCCCGACGAGTGCATCCGCCGCATGGGCGAACTCGGCCTCTTCGGGCTGCCGATCGAGGAAGAGTACGGCGGCCAGGGGGGTGACCAGACCGACCTGGTCCTGATGGGCCTCGCGATCGGTTACCACAGCCAGTCGGTGGCGATCACCCCCGGCGCCGCGCTGTCGCTCGGCGCCAAGCCCCTGCAGCTCAGCGGCACCGAGGCGCAGAAGCGCGCGCACCTCCCGGACCTTGCCGCCGGCAAGCGGATGTTCGTGTTCGGCCTCAGCGAGCCGGGCCGCGGCTCCGACGCAGCCAACCCCGAGGTCGTCGCGCGCCGCACGAGCAGCGGCTGGGTGATCAACGGCGAGAAGTGCTGGTCGACGAACGCGCGCTGGGCCAGCCACGTGATCGTGCACGCGATGACCGACGCGAGCGCGCCGAACGGCCAGCGCTCGACGTGCTTCCTCGTGCCGATGAACGCGCGCGGTGTGTTCTACCAGGAGATGGCCGGCAAGAAGGTGTGGGAGCAGTCGAGCACAGGCTCGATCCGGTTCGACAACGTGACCGTCGGTCCGGACGCGCTGCTCGGCACCGAGGGCGGCGGCTTCAAGGTGATGGTGCAGACGCTGAACGGCGGCCGGCTGTTCATCGCCGGGCTGGCACTCGCGTCGCTCGCGTTCGCGCTCGACAAGTGCCGCACCTACGCCGAGGAACGCCACCAGTTCGGCGACAAGCCGATCGGTCGCTTCCAGCGCGTGCAGGACGTCATCATCGACATGGACATCGCCCTGGAGCGCAACCTCACCTGGCTGATGCACTGCTGCCGGCGCTACGACGAGGGGCGCCTGACGCGAGAGCAGGCGGCGAAGGTGAAGGTCGACAGCAGCCGCGAAGCGAGCGACCTCCTGGTGAAGGCGATGGAGATCTGCGGCGGTGTCGCCTGCCTCGACGAGTTCGGCCTGATCCGCCACCACAACGACCTGTTCGTGACCCGGGTCGGCGAGGGCAGCAACTTCGCCCTCAAGGACCTGATCATCCGCCCGCTGCGCCAGTAGCGGCGCGGCTCAGAAGTGCAGCTCCCGCGGCCCCGACCCGGGGTGCAGCACCTCGAAGCGCGGCGCGATCCCGAACCGCGCCCCGTAGCGCGCCGCGACCGAATCCGCGACCGCGTCCGCCGCGCCCGGCGTGACGAGCGCGATGCCGCAGCCGCCGAACCCGGCGCCGGTCAGGCGCGCGCCGAACACCCCGGGGCAGGCGCGCGCCGATGCCGTGATCTCGTCCAGCTCGGCGCACGAGACTTCATAGTCCTCGGCGGTCGACCGGTGGCTCGCGTCGAGGCAGCGGCCCAGGCGGACGACGTCGCCGGCGCGTAGCGCAGCGACCGCTTCGCCGACCCGCTGCATCTCGGTGACGACGTGCCGCGCGCGCCGGCGCAGCACTCCCTGCAGCCGATCGCCGGCGCGCTGGAGGTCCTCCGCCGTGGAGGCGGCGAGGTACGGGCGGTCGATCCCGGCGGCGCGCAGCGCGGCGTGCGCCGCGGCGCACTCGCGCACGCGCTCGTTGAACCCCGTGGTCGCGAGCGTGCGCGGCTTGCGCGTATCCAGCACCAGCACGTCGAACGCGGCCGGGTCGAGCGGCACGTGCTCCCACGTGCGGCTGTGGCAATGGAGCAGCAGGGCGTGCCCGGCGCGCCCGAGCGCGGAGGCGAACTGGTCCATGATGCCGCACTTGAGGCCGACGTACTCGGTCTCCGCGCGGTAGCCGAGCAGCGCCAGCTCGTCCTTCGCGAGCGCGGTACCGTGCAACGCGTCGAGCGCGGTCGCCGTGGCGACCTCGATCGCCGCCGAGGACGACAGCCCCGACGCGATCGGCAGGTCGCCGGCGAACATCATCGCGAACCCCGAGTCCCGCCCGGTC
>DATGPD010000467.1:0-3466 GCA_035305285.1 Planctomycetota bacterium | reverse complement strand
AGCGAAACGCATGTGCCCCGTGCCGGCGTGTTCGGGAACGCCAGCGTGACTTCAACCCACGTGCCACATCGTGGAATCGCGCGGTGCCCTGCGCTGCACGCCGCCACGAGCGGGAGCGCGCGGCGGCGAACGCGTGCGCGTGGTCGCCTCGCCTGTTGCGGGTCGCCTGTTGCGGGCGAGGTCGCGCCGGGCGCGCGGCTGCCTTCGTGCAGGCCTGCGTGTTCGTGCGATGCGCGTCCACGGTGCCGCGTGCGTGCGGCGCTCGTGCAGAATCCGCAGGCCGCGGTGCGCGACGCGTCAGGGCGTGCGCCCGCGCGGCCGCGCCCGCGCGTGCGATACGAGATCGGCAGGACTCGACGCGCCTCGTCCACACGATCTCGCGCGCGCACGTCGCCGCGGCACGTCCGTTGCCCGGAGAACGACGTTCGCCTGCGCCCGCATGGGTCCGGGTGAGCCGGCGGTCCGCCGACTTCGCAACCCCAACCCGACGCCCGAACCGACGATGGTTACGACCATGACGATCGAGAAGCTGATCGCCGACTGGCGCGACCTGCGCAAGCGCATCCAGAACCAGTGGGAAGACCTGCGTGACGAAGACCTGCGCGAGCTGGAGCGAGGCAAGGTCGATCTGGTCGACCTGCTGCGCCGCCGCTACTCGCTCACGCGCCGCGAGGCGCGCGACGAGGTCGAGCGCTTCACCCGCGGCATGCACAGCACGTTCCGCAAGTCGCTCTCGACCTTCGGTCACGCGACGGCCGACGTGTGGCGGCGCGGCCGCTCGCAGGTCAAGGACGTGCTGGCGTCGGGGCGCGACACGGGGCAGGAGCTGTGGCACAAGGGGCGCCGGGCGGTCGAGGAGGGCTACGAGGCGGTGGAGCACTTCGTCCGCCGACAGCCGATCACCGCCGCCGCGATCGGCGTCGGCGCGGGCCTGCTGCTGACCTTCCTCCTGCTGCGGCGCAGGGAGTGACGTCATGGTCACCACCAAGCGCAGCGATCCGCGCCTGCACGACCGCGTCCTCGACGTCGACCGCGCGGTGCCGGCCGCCCCGCCGGAGGCGACGCCGTTCGGCGAGCTGCTGCACGAAGCGGCGCGCGCGACGAAGGACCACGTCGTCGAGCGCGTGCGCGGGCTCGGAGAACGCGCCGTCATGGGCGGCGCGCTCGGCCTGCTCGGCGCCGCAGTGCTCGTCGTCGCCGCCTTCCTGCTGCTCACCGGCCTCACCGGTCTGCTCGCGCTCGCGGTCCCCGACTGGGCGGCGCGGCTCATCGTCGGCGGCGTGATCGTGCTCGGGTTCGTGGTCGCGCTCCTGGTCGTGCGCGGCGCGAGCCGCAAGAAGCGGCTCCAGGCGCTGGTCGCGCGCTACCAGCCGGTCGCCGACCGCAGCGACGCGGACGGCGACCCCGAGCACTACGCCTCGCTCGTCGAGCGCCGCCTGCGCAGCCGGGTGCGCCACCGCACGGCGAACTCGGTGGAACGCTTCGCCTCGCTCAAGAACCTCGCGCTGGTCGCCGCCGGGACGTTCGCGTTCGGCCGGCTGGTGCGGCGCAAGCCCGCCTTGCTCGGCGCGCTCGGCCTGACCGCCATGCGCGCTGCCGCTCCGCCCGCGTTCAAGAGCTGGTTCTCGCGCAAGTCACCGCTGTGGTCGGAAGACGTCCGCAACGGCCGGCGCCGCGACGCGTGCTGAGCGGCTGACGGATTCCCTCCCGCGGGACGCACCGGGGAGGGGGCGCACCGGGGAAAAGACCGCCGCGGGGCGGTCGTTGTGCACGCGAGCACGGACCCGCACCTCCGCGGAGGGGCTGGGCGCTCCCCGCCCCACCCGCCAGCTCGGGCCCCCGCCTTCCCGGCGCGACGACGCTCGTCCTGGCGACGGCGCGATGCCGGGGGCATGCTGCTCGTGAGGCAAGCCCATGGACATCATCACCTGGCTGCAGCAACAGGCCGAGACCATCGCGCGGCGCGGCAGCGCGGTTCATGAAGAGATCGCGCGCCTCGTCGCCGGCGCGTCGGCCCGCGTGCAGGACGTGGCCGGAGGCCTCGCCGGCATCGCGCGTGCCGTGGTCGAGGGCGCCGCGAAGGGCGCCGAGCGCGCGAGCGCGGACGACCAGGAGCGCGTCCTGCGCGCGGTCGTCGACGGCATCGCCGACGGGTTCGAGATCACCGCGCAGGCTGCCCGGCTCGCGCTCGCCGAGGCGGCGACGAACGCCGCGCGGTTCGTGCGCGAGGACGTCGACCGCCTGACCCTGGAGCTGCGCGATCTTCCCGACAAGGTCGCGAGCGTGGTCGCCGACGCCGGGGTGCGCGTGCTGAAGCACGGCGCCGAGCAAGGGCGCACCCTCGCCGAGCACGCCGGCATCGCGCTGCGCCGGTCGCTGCCGGCGATCGAGGCCGCACTGGCCTCCGCGCGCGAGCATCCGGGCGAGTTGCTGAAGCAGGGCGGCATGGCGGTCCGCGGCGCGGCCGGCGGATTGTTCTCCGCGCTCGCCCAGCACCTGGATCGCCTCGGCGCGCGGCTGAAGGGCGAGGACGGCGGCACCCCGCCGGCCGGTCCGGCGTCGTCCTGAAGACGGCGCGCCCTCCGCTCCGCACATGCCGTTCGACGCCCTCGCACGTCTGCAACGCAACGCGCGACGCGTCGGCGAGATCCTGGCCGTGCTCGCCAAGTACGGGCTCGCCGACTGGCTCCGCTGGCTCGACGTCGACTGGATCCAGGACCGGCTGCGCAGCCCCACCGGTGAGCGCCTGCGTGAGCTGCGGCTGGAGGCGCGCATCCGCCTCGTCCTGATCGAGCTGGGCACGACGTTCATCAAGCTCGGCCAGGTCCTCAGCACGCGTCCCGACCTGGTCGGTCCCGAGCTGGCCGAGGAGCTCACCGGCCTGCAGGCGAACACGGTGCCCGACCCGGCCGAGGTCGCCCGGCAGACGATCGAAGCCGACCTCGGCAAGCCGCCGGAGGAGCTGTTCGCCACGTTCGAAGGCGAGGCGTTCGCCTCCGCGTCGATCGCGCAGGTCCACGGCGCGACGCTGAAGACCGGGGAGCGCGTGGTGGTGAAGGTGCGCCGCCAGGGCGTGGCCGAGCGCGCCGAGGCCGACCTGGAGATCCTGCACGCGCTCGCGCGGCTCGCCGAGAACCACGCGCCCTCCCTGCGCCAGTACCAGCCGGCCGCGCTCGTCCGCCAGTTCCAGCGCACGCTGCGCCGCGAACTGGACTTCACCCACGAGCGGCGCAACCTGGAGGAGTTCGCGCGGCGGTTCGCGAGCGACCCCACGGTCCACTTCCCCGCGGTGCACGCCAGCCTCTCGGGCCGCACCGTGCTGACCATGGAGCGGCTCGAGGGCATTCCGGCCGCGGACGGCGAGGGCCTGCGCGCGAGCGGCGCCGACCTGAACGAGTTCGCCCGTCGCGGCGCGGAGATGTACCTCGAGATGATCTTCCGCGACTCGGTGTACCACGCCGATCCG
>DATGPD010000466.1:0-11567 GCA_035305285.1 Planctomycetota bacterium | reverse complement strand
GAACGCGCCGATCAGGGTGATGCCGACCTGGACGGTCGCCAGGAAGCGCTCCGGCTCGGCGCGCAGCGCCATCGCCGCCTGCGCCGCCCGGCTGCCCTCCTCGGCGAGCCGCTGCAGCCGCGACTTGCGCGCGGACACGAGCGCGAGCTCGGCGCCGGCAAGCATGCCGTTGAGCGCGACGAGGATCGCGATGATGAGCAACTCGTGCACGGGCAGAGTTCTACCAGCCCCTGCCCGCCCCGGGCCGTACGAGGCGCGGCGGTGCATGCCCGGCGTGCGCATCCGGCGCCCTCGGACCACACGGCGCGGCGCACGGCACGAAGCACGAGCCTCGCGGCGTGCGTGGCGGTATAGCAAGCGCATGAGCCGCAAGCTCACCCTCCCCGTGTTCAGTGTCCTCCTCGCCGTGGCCGGCTGCGCGATCCCGCGCCAGGCCCCGGCCGCCGCCGCTCCGTCCGGCGCGACGCCGTCGCCCGCGGAGGCCGATGCGCCGGGACCGGTGCGCGGCGACTGGGAGGTGTTCCTCGCCGGGGTCGCGCAGAACGAGGAGACGTTCAATCACGGCTCCGCCGGGGCGGTCCTGCGCGTCGGTCGGTACGTGCATGACGAAGTCCTGGTGTCGGCGCGCCAGATCCTGTTCTTCGCCGACGACGAGGTCGACACCTCGATCTGGTCGACCCGGTTCGAGGCCGACATCGTGCCGGCGTGGTTCCGGCGCGTCCGCCCGTTCTTGGGTGCGAGCCTCGGCTACACCGGCGGCGAGTCGGTGAACGAGACCGGCATCCTCGGCGTGCACGGCGGCGTGAAGGTGTTCCCCAACCGCAGCGGGTTCTTCCAGGTGCTCGGCGGGTACGACATGTTCTTCACCAAGACCGAGGACCGGACCGAGCAGTTGCGCCGCGGCCAGTGGATGTACTCGCTGGGCATCGGGCTCTGCTTCTGAGCCGCGCCGCCGGCGCGCACGCCGTTGCCTTGCGTCGCGCCGCCGCTACGATGCCTCGCGCGTTGGGGAGTAGCCTCCCGCGCGGACGGGTGCCGTGGTCGCCAGCACGGTCGTGGCTCGCGCCCGACCCGGCCGCGGCGTTGCGAGCGATCGCAAATGGCGAGACCAACGGTCCTGCGGCCTGCCCGCCGCGGGGACGTTCCCGGTCTTGACCCGAAGCCATCCGTGCTGCCGCTCGCCCCTGCCTTCTCCGCCGACGCTCCCGACCCCGTGCTGAAGGCCTGGCTGTACGCCGGGTTCGTCGCGATCGTGCTCGGCCTCATCGCCCTCGACCTCGGCGTGTTCCACCGCAAGGCGCGGGTCATCGGGATGCGCGAGGCGCTCGGCTGGACCAGCGTATGGGTCACGCTCGCGCTGCTGTTCAGCGTCGCGGTGTACTTCATGTACGACGCGCGGTTCCTCGGGCTCGGACTCGACGTGCCGGTGCTCGGCCGACCGGGCGAGACCGAGACGCTGCGCGCGATCGACGCGTTCAAGCTCTTCCTGACCGGCTACGTCGTCGAGGAGTCGCTCTCGCTGGACAACGTGTTCGTCATCGCGATGGTGTTCGCCGCGCTGCGCATCCCGCCGGCGTACCAGCACCGCGTGCTGTTCTGGGGCATCATCGGCGCCCTCGTCCTGCGCGGGACGATGATCTTCGCCGGCTACGAGCTGGTGCGCCGGGTGAGCTGGATCACCTACGTGTTCGGCGGCTTCCTGGTGTTCACCGCGCTCAAGATGGCGACCGTGCGCGAGGAGGCGTCGGACCCGGAAAAGGGGCTCGCGATGCGGCTCGCGCCCCGCATCCTGCCGGTCTCCCCGCGCCTCGACGGGCAGAAGCTCACGACGATCATCGACGGCCGCCGGCACGCGACCCCGCTGTTCGTCGCGCTCGTGCTGGTCGAGTTGACCGACGTCGTGTTCGCGCTCGACTCGATCCCGGCGATTTTCGCGATCACCGCCGACCCGTTCCTGGTGTTCAGCTCGAACGTGTTCGCGATCCTCGGCCTGCGCTCGCTCTACTTCTGCCTGGCCGCGGCGATGACTTCGCTGCGCTACCTGAAGCCGGCGCTGGTCCTCGTGCTGCTGTTCATCGGCGTGAAGATGTGCCTCGTGCACACGCCGCTGAAGGTGCCGACCGACGTCGCGCTGCTCGTGGTGCTCGGCCTGCTCGGCGGCGGCGTGGTCGCCTCGTTGATCGCGCGCCGGCGGGAACCGAAGGACGCCACCGACTGACCGCGCGGGGCGCGGCGGCGCGCGGCCGCCGATGGCACGGCGTCGTGCCGCGCTGGCATCCTCTGCAACCGCCCGGCATCATGCCGCGGACCGGAAGACGACCAGAGGAGGACGCGCGCCCGCGCAGTCATGTCGAGTTCTCGCACTTCGGGCGTAACGCCCACGGCGTTGGCCGAGCACCTGGCCTGTCCGCATGCCACCGCCCTGCGGCGGGCGCAGCGCGAGCTGGGCGCAGCGATCGAGTACCGTAGCGACCCGCGCGTCGAAGCCCTGCGCGAGCGCGGCGCGGCGCACGAGCGCGCATTCGTCGCCCGGCTGGCGGACGCGGGCAAGCGGGTCGTCGCGCTGCACGACGAGCAGGACGCGGCGGCGACGCTCGCGGCGATGCGCGCGGGGGCGGACGCGATCGTACAGGCCCCGCTCGCCGGCGCGGGGATGCGCGGCGTCGCCGACGTGCTCCTGCGCGTCGCGGCGCCCTCCGACCTCGGATCGTGGAGTTACGAACCGTACGACACGAAGCTCGCGCGGCGCACGCGCGCGGGCACGGTGCTGCAGCTCGCGTGCTACGCCGAGATGCTCGCCGCGATGCAGGGCGTGGCGCCGGCGTTCGTGCACGTGGTCACGCCGATCGCGGTCGAGAGCCACCGGCCGGAGGAATACGCCGCGTACGTGCGCCTGGTGCAGCGCCGCTACGCGGCCGCGCTCGCCGCCCCGCCGGCGTACGAGGCGTGTCCCGATCCGGTCGAGCACTGCGAGGTGTGCGGCTACTACGCGCACTGCGATCGCGTGCGGCGTGCCGCCGACCACTTGTGCCTCGTGGCCGGACTCTCCGGCGGCCACCGGCGCGAACTCGTGCGCCAGGGGATCACCGGCATGGCCGCGCTCGCCGACTGCAGCGGGCGGCTGCCGGAGGCGCCGCGACGCGGCAGCCCCGCGGTCTACGTCGCGCTCGCCGAACAGGCGAGGCTGCAGCGCCAGGCACGGCTCGACGGCATGCCGCCGGTGGTCACCCTGCCGGTCGAGCCGGGCCGCGGGCTGTGCCGCCTGCCGGAGCCGACCGCGGGCGACGTGTTCCTCGACCTCGAAGGCGACCCGTACGCGTGCGAGGGCGGGCGCGAGTACTTGCTCGGGTGGATCACGGCCGACGAACCCGACGTGCACCACGCGCTCTGGTCGTTCGACGCCGCCGCCGAGCGACGCGCGCTGGAGACCTTTCTCGACGCGGTCGCCGTCCGCCTCGCGCGCGAGCCGGGGATGCACGTGTACCACTTCGGCGCCTACGACCGCACGGCGATCGCGCGTCTGGTCCAACGCCACGGGACGCGCGCCGACCTGCTCGACGTGCTCCTGCGCGGCGAGCGCTTCGTCGACCTGCACCGCATCGTGCGCCAGGCGCTGCGCATCGGGGTCGAGAGCTACGGCCTCAAGGGCCTTGAGGTCCTGACCGGGTTCGAGCGGCAGGTCGACCTCTCGATCGCGGCGCACGCGCGCCGCCGCGTCGAGATCGGCCTCGCGACGGGTGACCCCGACGTCATCGACCCGACCACGCGGCTGGAGGTCGAGATCTACAACGAGGACGACTGCGCCTCGGCGCGCGAGCTGCGCGCCTGGCTCGAGGAGCAGCGTGCCGCGCTGGAGCGCGCCGGCACGCAGGTGCCGCGCCCGTCGCTCAGCGACGGTACCGCGCCGGCGGGCACGGTCGAGCATGAGCGGCGCATCGAGCGCGTCGCCGCGGCGCTGCGTGCCCGCACCGACGGCAGCGAAGCGGAACGTCGCGCCGCCGCGCTGCTCGCCGACCAGCTCGGCTACTTCCGGCGCGAGACCAAGTGCGCGTGGTGGGACTACTTCCGCCTGCGCGAGTGCGAAGCCGACGAACTGCAGAGCGAACGCGACGCGATCGTCGGCCTGCGCCACGTCGGCGAGCTGCCGCGCCGGGGACGCGAGACCAGACCGCGCCACGAGTACGAGTTCCCGCCGCAGGACACGACGCTCGCCGCGGGCGACTACGTGTACCTCACGCGCGCCGAGGACCCGGGTGCGCATGCCGTGGGCACGCGGCTCGGCCAGGTGGTCTCCTGCGACCCCGATCGCGGCCGCCTGGTCGTCGCGCACTCGGCGGCGTGCGCCGACCTGCGTCCCTCCGCCCTGATCGCGCAGCGCGTGGTGAAGACCGGCGCGCTGGCGGACGCGCTGCTGGAACTGGGCGAACACGTGCAGACGTACGGCTTCCGCGACTGCGCGCTGCACCGCGCCGCGGTCGACCTGCTCCTGCGCCGGCCGCCGCACGCGCCCGGCGACCAGGGCGACGCCCTGCAGCGGCCCGGCGAGAGCGAGCTGGCCGCGGCGCTGCGCATGTGCCGGCTCTTTCTGCGGACGCAGGGCGGCCTGATCGCGGTGCAGGGTCCGCCGGGCTCGGGCAAGTCGACGCTCGGCGCCGGCCTGGTCGCAGCACTCGCGCGCGAGGGCAAGCGCGTCGGCGTGACCGCGGTGAGCCACGCGGTGATCGACGCGCTCCTGGAGAAGGCGGCGGAGGCGCACGGCGTGCGCTGCGTGCACTACCGATCCGGCGAGTCCGCGAAGGGCGCGGCGGGCGTGGAGTACGTGGCGGACAAGGACGAGGCGCTCGCCACCCTCGGCCAGGGCACGGTCGTCGGGGGCACCGCCTGGATGTGGGCGGCGCCGCAGGCGCACTCGACGCTCGACGTGCTCGTGGTCGACGAGGCCGGCCAGATGTCGCTGGCGCACGCGCTCGCCGCCGCGCGCAGCACGCGCCGGCTCGTGCTGATCGGCGATCCGCGCCAGCTCGAACAGCCGCGCCGCGGCGCGCACCCCGACGGTGCCGACGTCGCCGCGCTCGTGCACTGGATCGGCGAACGGGACACGATGCCGCCCGAACTCGGCCTGTTCCTGGGCACCACCCGCCGCCTGCACCCGAGGCTGTGCGCGTTCACGTCCGCGACGTACTACGAGGGCCGCCTCGCCGCGGCGGACGGCCTCGAGCGCCAGTGCCTGTCGGGGGGCAGCCGCTTCGCGGGCGCGGGGTTGTTCCTCGTCGAGGTCGCGCACGAGGGCAACCAGGCGCGCGCACCGGAGGAAGTGGAGGCGATCACCGCGATCGCGCGCGAGCTGCTCGCCGGTGCGATGACCTACACCGCGCACGACGGCAGCGAGCGGCCGCTCGAACCGAAGGACGTGCTCGTGATCGCGCCGTACAACGCGCAGGTCGCGGCGCTGCGCACCGCGCTCGAGCCGCTCGGCGTCCGGCGCGTCGGCACGGTCGACCGCTTCCAGGGGCAGGAGGCGCCGGTGGTCGTCTACTCGTGCACCAGCTCCTCGGCGCTCGACGCGCCGCGCGGAATGGACTTCCTGTTCGACCCGCACCGCTTCAACGTCGCCACCAGCCGCGCGCGCGCGACGGTGATCGTCGTCGCGAGCCCTGCGCTGTTCACGCCCGACTGCCGGACGCCCGCGCAGATGCGGATGGCGAACGGGCTGTGCCGCTTCCGCGAGCTGGCGACCGTGTTCCCGGCTTGACCGGCGCGCCGCCTCACGGCGTCGAAGTCGGCGAACCGGCGTCGACCAGCGGCTCGGCCACGCCGCGGCGCGCGGCGAGCCTGGCGATCGCGGCGAGCGCGTCGTGCACCGTGCCCACCACCTCGGCGCGCTCGCCGCAGCCGATGCGCTCGCGCAGGTGCGGCGTGTCGCCGGGCGTGGTCCACAGCCCGACGACGATCGGCATGTCCGGGAACTGCGCGAGCAGGCGACGGCACAGCCGGCGCGCCTTGGCCGCGGCGTGCGCGCGGAACAGCGACACGCACACCACGTCGGCGGCGTGCTCGCGCACCAGCTCCATCATCTCGGCCGGCGGATCGCTGACCGAAGCCGCTTCGCCGCGCCCGCCGCACGCCTGCACCGCCTGGACGAGCATCTCGGCGCACGCCTCGTCCGCCAGGTCGTACACGGGCAGGACGACGACCGCGCATCCCGGCGGCAGGACGACCTTCGGCGGCGTGTCGTCTTCCGCGTCCTTGCCCTCCGGCGCCCCGTGCGCCCGCTTCTCCTCCCTCTTCTCCTCCTTCTTCTCCTCCTTCGCGCTGCGCCGGAACGCCTCCTCGGCGACTTCCTCGACGATCTCGCGCAGGGCGCCGTCGATCGCAGCGAAGCGCTGGTCGTCGATGAAACCCTGGTGGCGGTCGCGGTCGATGAGCGCGAGCGCCGGCACGATCGCCGCGTCGTAGCCAGCGGCGAGGCTCCCGGCCTCGACCATCGCCTGGGTCGCGATCTTGCCCGCCTCGTCGAAGTCGAAGGCGAGCAGGCGCTGGTAGAACCGCGCCGGCGGCTCGAGCATCGGCTCGTCGCTGAGCAGCACGTTGATGAACTCGAGCTGCGGCAGGTGCTTGGCGAGCACGACGAGGCACACGGTGATCGGCGTGGCGAGCAACAGGCCGATCGGACCCCACAACCACGTCCAGAAGATCGCGGTGAGGATGATCGCGAGCGGCGACAACCCCGCGCTCTGCCCGTAGAGCCATGGCTCCAGCACGTTGTTGCTGAGCAGTTCGAGCACGATGAAGTAGCCGAGCACGAGCAACGGCTGGGTCCACCCGTCGAACACCGCGAACGACACGAGGATCGGCAGCGCGGCCGCGACCCACGGGCCGATGTACGGGATGAAGCGCAGGACCGCGGACAGCAGCCCCCACAACAGGAAGCTCGGCACCCCGAAGAAGAACATGCCGACGCCCACCGCGACGCCGTGGATGCCGTTGATCACCGTCTGCATCAGCAGGTAGCGCGACACGCGCTGTCCGGCGTCGGTGATCGCCTCGGTGGTCAGGTGGATCCGCGTGCGCCCCATCAGCCGGATGATCCGGTCGCGCAGGTCGGCGCGCGCGAGCAGCATGAACGCGACCAGGACGATGACCATGCCGGCGGTGCCGAGCGGTCCGAGCAGCGGCGCGAACGCCCCGCCGATCAGTTCCAGCGCGCTCGGCTCGGGCTCCATCACCTCGACCCGGATCGGTTCCTCCGGCTTCGGCTGCGGGCTGCCCCCGGCTTCCGGCTGCAGCGCCGACTGCGGCCGGTCCTGCGCGCGTTCGGCCTCTTCCGCCTGCCGCGCCTCCTTCGCCTCCTTCTCGCGGCGCTGGACCTCCTGCTCGATCTCCTTGACCGTCGTCGTCGCCTGCTCGATGACCCCGCCGCGCAGCGACCCGAGCTTGTTCGCGATGTTCTCGCGGTACTCGGGCAGCATCGCGGCCAGCTCGGTCATCTGCCCGGCGACGATCCAACCCACCCCGGAGAGCACGCCGAACGCGATCATCACGGTGACGACGACCGCGGCGACCCGACCGATCAACCGCTCGAAGCGGGCGGCCATCGGCGCGAGGAGGAAGCTGATCAGGGCGGCGAGCGCGAACGGGATCAGCACTTCGCGGGCGAGGTAGAGCGCCGCGACGACGAGGCATACGCCGGCGAAGGTCTGCAGGCGGGAGCGATGGGGTGCGTCGGCCATGACGGGTTCGGCCGGAAGGAGCCGGCCATGCACGGGCGTCCCCAGCACGTGGCGTTCCACGCGCGTCGCGTTCCGCGGACGACGGCACGAGCGTTGCGAGACCGCCGGGCTCATGAATGCCAACAAAGCCCTCGGCGCAGCGTTGCTGGTCGCCGGCGTCATCCTGTTGATCCTCGGATTCAACGCCAGCGACTCGTTCGCCTCGGAAGTGAACGAGACGTTCACCGGGAATCCGAGCGACCGCTCGATCTGGTTCCTCGTCGGTGGCGCCGCGCTCGCGGTGTTCGGCCTGATCGCGCTGCTCGCGCGACCACGCACGACCGCCTGACCGCGCGCCCTCCACCAGGAAAGCCGTTTCCGGCTGGTCTGGTCGCCTTTCCGCGGGCCCGAGCCCGGCCCCGCCGCTTCCCCGCGCCGCACCTTCCTGCAGCCATGGCCCGAGCCCGGCGGCACGCTGCAGACCTTGCAGTGGCCGGGCGCGGTTCGGCGCAGCTGGCACGTCGTTCGCCGGCATATTTCAGGACCGATGGCACAGGCACCGCATCCAGGCCCGACGCGCCGCAGAGGATGGCGCCGGCCGCTGTTGATCGCCGGCGCGCTCCTGCTCGCGCTGGCCGTGTTCATCGCCGCCCTGCCGAGCCTGCTGTCGATCGACGTGCTGCGCCCGCGCCTGGAGCGTGCGGCGTCGAGCGCGCTCGGCGCGCCGGTCAAGGTTCGCGACTACTCGCTCGGCTGGTGGTCGGGCATCACCGTCGACGAGCTGGAGGTCGGGCAGCCGGCCGGCTTCGCGGCCGACCGGCCCCTGCTGCGCGTCGCGCACGCCGACCTGGACGTCTCGTTCCTGCGCCTGATCACCGGCACGGTCGTCCTGCGCGGGCGCGTCGACGGCATGCAGCTCGTCGTCGTGCAGAAGGACGACGGCAGGATCAACGTCCGTGAGCTGGGTGAGCGCGGCGCGGAGCCGCCCGAACCGCCCGACCGCAGCGCGGAGGAACTCGCCGAGGACCTGAAGCGCCTCAGCGCGGACCTGACCCTGCGCGACGCGTCGATCGACGTGGTGCACGAGACGAAGGGCGCCCTGGAATCGATCCGCGAGCTGCAGGCGCAACTGAGCAAGCCGCTGGGTTCGACCGACTTCACCCTGCGCGTCGACGCCGCCCTGGCCGGCGGCAGCGCGGACGCGCCCGCGGGCGCGCTGCACCTCGCGGCCGACGTCGACGCGACCCTGCGTCGGCCGATCGACGTCGAGCTGTCCGCCGCGCACCTCGACTTCGCGCGCTACCGCCCGCTGGTCGACGCGGTGCTCGGCCCCGGCCGCCTGGACGCGCTCCAGGGCGTGCTCGACGGCACGCTGAAGGCGCGCATCGAGCAGCGCGCGCGCGTCGCGGTCGAGGGCAACCTCGCCGTCGCCGGTCCCAGGATCGCGGGCGCGCTGGTACACGGCATGGACCTGCAGGCGCCGCAGTGGACCTTCGCGCCGAACATGACGCTCGAGTTCGCGCCCGACGGCGGCCTGCCGCGCGCCGACCTCGCGGGGTTCCGCATCGACCTCGGGTTCCTGCGCCTCGAAGGCGTGCCCGCCGCCGACGCCGCGCAGGCCTTCGCCGGGGCACCCGCGCTCGCGATCGACTACACGGTCGACCTGCAGGCGCTCGGCCGCCTCGGCGGACCGATCCCCGACGCCGTCGCCGCGCAGCCCGGGCAGGCGTCCGGCCGGCTCGCGTTCGCGGTCCCGGGCAGCGGCATCCCGTCGGACTGGAGCCGCTTCCTCACCGAGGCGCTGCGCGTCGAGGCGTCGCTCGCGGTCGACCAGCTCGCGCTGAGCGGCGCGAGCCTCGGCGCGATCGCGCTGCGTGCGGGTGTGGAGGCGGGCACGGTGCGCGCGGAGCTGGCACCGGGCGCGACGGTGAACGGCGGCGCGGCGACGTTCGCGGCGCGCGTCGACCTGCGCGAGCCCGGGCGCCCCGCGACCTTCGAACTGGGCGTACAGGACGCGCGCCTCGACGGCAGCGCGGCGCACGTGCTGCAGTACGCGATGCCGCTGCTGGCGGGCCTCGGGGGGCAGGCCGTGAGCCTCACCGGGACCGGCACGATCGCGCTGTCTTGCAACGGTCCCGCGCACAAGGCCGAGGGCGAGTCGTGGCTCGCCTGGCTCAACCGCTGGTCCGGTTCGGGGACCGTGGGCTTGCGCGAGGCGAGCCTGCAGCCCGCGGCGGCGTTCGCCGGCCTCGTGCAGTTCGCCGATCCCGGCGGGGGTGGCCGGCTCGCGCTCGACGAGTTCCTGGCCGACGTCGCGCTGCACAGCGGCGCGGTCGAGACCGGGCTCGCGAAGCTCGCGGTCAAGGGTGGACGCCGCATCGGCCTGTCCGGACGCACGGGCCTCGACGGCACGCTCGACCACGCGCTCGACCTCACCGACTTGCTGCGCGGCCATCGCGACGGCGAGAAGGTGCTCTCGTTCCTCAAGGGCGCCGCGATCGAAGCGAAGATCACCGGCACGCTGGCTGCGCCGCACCTGGCGATGCCCGACCTGGACCAGCTCTTCGCCGCCGCGCTGAAGAACGCCGCGGGGCAGCAGGTGCAGAAGACGCTGGAAGACCTGCTGAAGCGCATCCGCTGACGCGTGCGGGGCAGCGCCGCGCGCGGCGGCGCGCGGCTGCCTGCGTGGAAGGGAACAGGCGGTGGCGGCTGCCGGTGAGACGGAAGGCCGCCCCCCGGGGGTGGCGGCCGGGTTGCACCGTGCACCCGACCGACCCGAGTTCTTCGACGGGCACCTACACCGCGAACGCGGGCGTGCGCGGTGCGGGCGGCGGCGGCGACCACTTGGCGGACGGATCGCCCGCCTTGTCTTCGGCGGCGTGGCGGCGCACCGCGGCCAGCCAGCGCGCCACTTCGCGGTTCTCGGGATCGAGCCGGCGCGCCGCGTGCAGCTCGCGCAGCGCGTCGTCCCAGTGCCGCGCGCCGGCGTACGCCATGCCGAGCCCGAACCGGCCTTCCGCGCTCTCCGGCTCGAGGCGGAGCAGGCGCTCGAAGCAGCGCGCGGCGAGCGCCGGCTCGCCGCTCTGCAGGAGCACGGTACCGACCTGGAACAGCAGCTCGCCGCGGCACGCGGGATCGCGCTGCGCCGCGGCCGAAAGCGTCGGGCCGAGCGTGGCGAGCGGCTGGCGCACCTCGGCCACGGCGCGGCGTACGAACGTCAGCGCAGTGCGACCTCCCGCGCGCGGCTCCAGCCCGCCGACCAGGGCGACCAGCGAGCGCACGAACTCGACGCTGAACGGCGACCCTTCCGGGATGCCGATGCGCAGCGTCCCGCCGCTGCGCAGCACGCGGCGCCACGCGCGCAGGGCCTGCACCGGATCGCGCGCCGCGCCGAGACCGCACGGGACATCGATGCGGTCGAGGCTGCCGTCCGCCCAGACGGCGGCGGCGCGCGGGTCGAGGCCGAGCGGGATCCTGGCGCTCGCGATCCACGCGGTCGCCGTCTGGTCTCGTGGTGGCGTGCTGCGCGAAACGTCCGTCGCCGGACCCGACGTCGGGAAGTCTGGCATGGGCCACGTTCCTCTTCGGGCATCGGGCCGGCGGCGCTTGACCGCAGCGCGCGCGAACGCCCGGCGGCGGCGGGCGCAGGGCCGCGCCCGGCGGACGCCCGTCCGCTCCGGGACGGCTGCTTTTCAGCGGGCGCCGCGTGCTGTTTCCTGACGGCGCTGCCGAACGCCTTCGGCGCCGTCGACCCATGAAGCCGCACTCGCCCGAGCCTCGCTCCTCCATCGCCCGCGTCCCGGTCGCCGCCCGATCGCTGCGCGCGCGCGCCGCGTGCGCCGTGCTCTGCCTCGCCGC
>DATGPD010000465.1:0-8600 GCA_035305285.1 Planctomycetota bacterium | reverse complement strand
CGTGCTCAGTCGGCAGCGCGCGCGCCTGCCCGGACGCGTCGAGCACCGCGACGCGCGGCCGGATCTCGTCGCGGAAGTAGCCCTCGCGGTCGCGGGTGTCGATCGCGATGCGTACCTCGCCCTTGTCGATCCGCAGGTCGGCGGTCTGCTGCAGCACCGAGGTGGTCCCGGTCGACATGACCGAGCGCACGATCTGCGCCCAGAACTTGCCGAACTGCGGCCAGGCGACCCAGTCGGCGCCCCAGCGTGTCTTCGCGTCCGAGGTGAACGCGACCGCGCGCCCGAGGCCGTAGTTCCAGTGCGCGAGCACCGGGTCACCGAAGTCGGACACGAGCAGCACGCGCGCCAGCTCCTTCGGCGTCGTCGCGACGTAGCCCATCAGGAGCGGCGCGGCGCCGAAGTCGATGCCGCGCAGGAGCGGATCGTCCTTGCCCGCGGGCGTCAGCGCCGGCACGAACGGCTCCTCGACCAGCATGCTCTTGCTGGCGCGCAGCGTCTCCTTGGTGAAGATCTGCGGGATCGACCCGAAGTCGTTGGTGAAGTAGGCCTCGCCGTTGCCCATCTCGGCGAGCGCGGTCATCAACGGCTGGTCCGCGTCGCCGATCCCGACCGTGCTCACGGTCATGCCCTCCGCCGCCATCCGCGCGACCAGATCGAGGTGCTCGTCGCGCGAGCCCTCGGTGTGCCCGTCGCTGAGCACGATGCAGTGCTTCAGCTTCGCGGTGCTCGCGCTCAGCGCCTCCCACGCGCCGTACAGGCCGCAGTAGATGAACGTGCCGCCGCCCTCGGTGACCCGCGAGATGTTGGTGACGATCTCGTCGCGGTTGGTCGCCGGCTGCAGCTCGACCACCCAGTCGGGCGCCGAGTCGAACACGATGACGCCGATCTCGTCCTTGGCCTTCAGCACCTCGACGGACGCGATCGCCGCCTCCTTGGCGAGCGCGAGCTTCTCGCCCGCCATCGAGCCGGAGCGGTCGAGCACCAGGACGAGCGCGAGGTTGGGCTTCTCGATCGTCTTCTTGATCGGCATGCGCACCGGCAGCGCGTCCTCGACCGGGGTGCGGTAGTAGCCGCCGAGCCCGAACGACTTCTCGCCGCCGAGCATCACCAGCCCGCCACCGTAGTCCTTGACGTACTGCTTGACGAGCCCGAGCTGGCTCGTGTGCAGGCTGGTTGCCGGCACGTCCGAGATCATGAGGACGTCGAACGACAGCAGATCGTTGAGGTTGTCGGGGAACCCGACCGCCGGGCGCACCTCGACCTGGATCTGCTCGTCACGCAGCGCCTGCTCGAGGTAGCGCGCGTCGCGCTCCTCGCCCTCGATCAGCAGCACGCGCGGCTGGCCTTCCACGACGACCACTGCGCGCGCGACGTTGTTCTCCGGCGTGGGGTCGCCCTTGGCGTCGATCCGTACGGCGAACTCGTGGAATCCTTCGTCCAGCTCCTGTTTGGGGACACGCAGGGTGTTGCGCCCCTTCTTCAGGGTCAGCTTCTCGGTGGTGAGCAGGAACTGGTCGCGGTAGAGGCGCATCTCGACCTCGCGCTCCTCCGCGGAGCTGACGTGCAACTCCAGCTCGACCGGCTCGCGCACCTTGACCTGACCCGGCACGACGAGGCGCTCGGCGACGACCTCGTTGGGTCGCGGCCGGTCGAACGCGACCGTGTCGACCGTCACCCCGGCGCGCGCGGTGAACTCCAGCTCGGCGGCCGGGTCGTGCCGCGTCCAGTTGCCGTCGGAGAACAGGACGACGCGCCGCCGGCTGTCCTCGGGCAGGATGCTGCGCGCGAGGCGCAGCACTTCGCGCACGTCGGTCTCGCCGACCGCGAGTTCGTCCTCGAACGCGCGCAGGCGCGCCAGGCGGCCGCGCGCGCGATCCAGGCGCGCCTGCGCGTCGTCGCCGGTCAGGTCGCGCTCGATGGCCAGGATCTCCGCCTCGATCTCCTCCTTGACGAAGCGGTGCATGACCATCTGCTCGATGCCGAGCGCGTCGTCCGCCGGCGGGGTGAGGGCGATCGGCTCCGGCGCGAGCGGACGCACGACCTTGGGCCGGCCGGCGAACAGCACGAGCGCTGCGCTGCGCGGCTCGGCGAGGTCGCGCGTCGCGGCGACGACGTGTTCGAGCGCGGCGTGCAGAGCGTCGCGGTCGACGCTGTCGGACACGTCGATGGCGAACGCGACGCTCTGGTCCGGTTTGGCCAGCCGCCACACCGGGCGGGTGATCGCCAGCACGACGAGGGCGAGCGCCAGCGTGCGCAGGACGAACGACGTGATCCGCTTCCACCGCGGGGCGATCGCGTAGCTGCGCAGCGCGGCGAACGCCAGCAGCGGCAGCGCCGCGACCAGGATCCACAGGTAAGCCGGGTGCTCCAGGTAGACGTCGAAGCCCATCGCTACTCGGTGAACCGCCGGTGGAAGAGAACCCATTCGGCCACCCACAGGACGGCGGCGGCGAGCAGGAGGACCGGCCAGAGGTCCCGGCCGAACAGGAACCCGGCGCGCTCGACGTCGATGTCGCCGGCGGGCGCGGTGCCGGGCATGCGCAGGTCGGACTCGGCGGGGTCGAACAGGTTGACCGTCGTGCGGAAGTCGCGGTCCGCGGTGCGCACCCAGTAGCGTCCGGGCTCGGCGGTTTCGGCGAACGCGAAGCGGCCGTCGACCACGTCGACCTCGCGCCGGCCTTCCTG
Organism: Planctomycetota bacterium; assembly: GCA_035305285.1. Taxonomy (GTDB): domain Bacteria; phylum Planctomycetota; class UBA1135; order UBA1135; family UBA2386; genus DATGPD01. The sequence continues at coordinate 5,915 of DATGPD010000465.1, read as the reverse complement.
CCGGGTCCACTCGTGCCGGAAGCCGACCTCGACCTTTGCGTCGGCGACCGCGAAGCGCGCGCGGATCACCTCACCCGGCGCGTAGACCGGGTCGACCAGCTCGCTGTCCTGCTCGTGGATCCAGGCGAACACGTTGCGCAGCAGGATCGGGAAGGCGACCTGCAGGAAGAACAGGTCGCCGAGCACGTCGAGGCCGAGGTACACGACCTTGCGCGTCGCGGTCTGCATGACGACCCCGACCGGACCGGCCGCGGTCGACAGGAACGGCGTCCCGCCGGACAGGTCGAGCGGCTTGGCGGTCGCGGGGCGGATCGACTTGACCTCGAGGAACCGGGCGAGCGCGTGGTCGGTGTCCGCCTCCTTCAGCTCGGGCTGCCGCTCGATCCCCAGCTCCTTCGCCGGCAGGCCCCCGGGCAGCGCGTTCACGCAGAGGTAGTTGCCGCGCGCCGGCAGCGCCGGCGGGGCGACGTGCGCGAACAGGATCAGGTCGAACTTCTCCGCCAGCTCGTCCGGACGCGCGGCGAACGCGTCGACCGACATCGCCTGGCAGCCGGCGCGGTCGATCAGCGTCCCCATCGCGCCGAGCGCGGCCTTGAACGGCGCCTCGGTCGCCTCGTCGGGCGCGACGAGCAGCACGCGGTAGAGGCGCGCGGTCGGCACCGCCGCGTACGCGACGTCGTCGAGCGCGAGCCCGTCGGTGATCGGCGTCCCGTCCGCGTTCGTGCCGTGCACCAGCTCCGCCTTGGCGTAGCCGCCCTCGGGCAAGGTGAGCGGAATCGTCTCCTGGAACTCGCCGTCCGGCGGCAGGTCGAGAGGCAGCACCTTCTTGGTCGTGCCCTCGAAGCCGATCTCGACGCGGCACTGGCGCGGCGTATCGGCGAAGTTGCGCACGACGAGCAACAGGTAGTCGGTGCCGAGCGCGTGGTTGCGGCGCGCCTGGAAGCGCACGATGGCGACGTTGCCGACGTTCTCGCCGATGCGCTGCCAGCGCACGTCGCCGTCCTGCGCGGCGATCTCCTCGGCCGCGCCGCCCGACGCGTCGGCGAGCAGGACGATGCGGCGGTGCTTCTTCTCGGCGAGCAGGTCGCGGGCCAGGCGGTGCGCGGCGCGCAGGTCGCTGCTCGCGCGGCCGACGGTCAATGCGTCGCACGCCTCGCGCAGGCGCAGGGTCGAGCGCGAGAACCCCTGCAGGACCTCGGGCTGCGGGCCGGCGGAGATGACCGCGATCTCGTCCTCCGCCGAGCGGCCCTCGATGATCGCGCGCGCCGCCTCGATCGCTGCCGCGAACCTCGTCCCGCCCTCGCCGTCCTCGCGCAGCTTGCCGTTCATGCTCGCCCCCGTGTCGACCACCAGGACGATGCTGTCCTCGCGCAGGAATGAGTCGGACAGCGTGAGGATCGCGAACGCGCCGACCAGGCAGGCGAGGATCAGGAGCTGGAGGAGCAGCGACAACCAGCGCTGCAGCCGCTGGAACAGGGTGCGGAACGCCTTGTCGGCGACGAGGTCCTGCCACAGGCGCAGGTACGGCACGTCGCGCCGGTGCCGCTTGATCTTGAGGATGTAGAGGGCGATGACCGGCAGGGCGAGCAGGCCGAGCCACAAGCCGGCGGCCGCGGCGAAGCTCACGCGACGAGTCCTCCGCGCTTCAGGATCTTGAGCACCAGCGTGTCGAACGGCACCTGGGTGAGCGCGCGCACGTAGCCGGTCTCGGCGCTGCGACACCAGGTTTCCACCGCGCGCGCGTGGCCTTCGAACGCCTCCTTGTAGCGCGCGCGCAGCGCGTCGGTGACCGTCAGGTCCTTGAACGCGCCGGTCTCGCTGTCGACCAGGCGCAGGTCGCCGCGCAACGGCGGATCGACCTCGTCCTTGTCCATGACGTGGATCACGAACACTTCGTGCCGCCGGCTCTTCAGGTAGCGCAGCGCCGGGATCACGCCGTCGCGGTCGTAGAGGTCGCTCACCAGGACGACGACGCCGCGGCGCCGCTCGAGCGCGACGTAGCGCCTGAACGCGCGGCGCATGTCGGTTTCGCCGCCGTTCGTCAGGTTGGTCAGGAACGGGAACAGCACCTTGACCTTGCCCTTGCCGCGCAGCCGTTCGGCCGCCGGGCCCATGTCGCGCGTGAACGCGCGGACGTTGGCGTCGTCGAGGTTGCTCATCCCGATGTACGCGATGGCCGCCGCGATCTGGCGCGCGTAGAGGAACTTGTCGGGCTGCCCGAACGCCATCGACCGCGAGCAGTCGAGCAGCACGGTCATGTGCAGGTTCTCTTCCTCGCGGTACAGCTTGAGGAACAGCTCCTCCAGTCGGCCGAACACGTTCCAGTCGAGGTAGCGAAGGTCGTCGCCCGGCGCGTAGTTGCGGTAGTCCTCGAACTCGACGCTGGTGCCGCGCTTGGTCGACATCCGCTCGGCGCGGATGCGGCCCTGCAGGATCTTGCGCGCGACGACGTCGAGGTACTCGAGCCGGCGCAGGAAGTCAGCGTCGAACATGGCGGCGAGTCACGACCACGACCGGCGGAGCGGTGCCGGACCGACCGGCGTCGGCGGGACGGGTCACGCGGCGCCTTCGCGGATCTCCGGAACCGCGGCGAGCACGGCCTCGACGACCGAGTCGGTCCGGACGTCCTCTGCCTCGCCCTCGAAGTTGAGGATCAAGCGGTGACGCAGCGCCGGGAGGGCCATCGCCTTGACGTCGGCGCACGACGCGTGGTGCCGGCCCTCGCTGAGGGCGCGGACCTTCGCGCCGAGGATCATCGCCTGCACGCCGCGCGGGCTGCTGCCGTACTTGACGAACCGGTTGACCGGCTCGGGCGCCACTTCCGAGCGCGGGTGCGTGCCGCGCACGATCCGCACCGCGTAGCGCACGACGTGGTCGGCGACCGGCACGCGGCGCACGAGTTCGATCATCTGGTTGATGCGGTCGATGTCGAACACCGGCCCGATCCCGCTCTGGTGCGCCTTGGTGGTGCGGTTCATGACCTCGACCAGATCGTCCTCGCCGAGGTAGTCGACGGTCAGCTTGAACAGGAAGCGGTCGAGCTGTGCCTCGGGTAGCGGGTAGGTGCCCTCCATCTCCAACGGGTTCTGTGTGCCGAGCACGAAGAACGGCTCCTCCAGCCGGTACGTCGTGTCGCCCGACGTGACCGTGTGCTCCTGCATTGCCTCGAGCAGGGCCGACTGGGTCTTCGGCGTGGCACGGTTGATCTCGTCGGCGAGCACGACGTTGGCGAAGATCGGCCCGCGCTGGAACCGGAAGGTCTTCTGCCCGCCGGCGTCTTCGACGACCATCGTCGTGCCGACGATGTCCGCGGGCATCAGGTCGGGCGTGAACTGGATGCGCGAGAACCGCGTGTGGATCGCCTGCGCCAGCGCCTTGACGAGCTGGGTCTTGCCGAGCCCGGGGACGCCTTCGAGCAGCACGTGACCGCGCGCGAACAGCGCGGTCGCGACGAGCCGGATCTGCTCGTCGTAGCCGACGATCTCCTTGCGGATCTCGGTCACCAATCGGTTGAAGTCGCGCTGGAAGGCGTCGACCTGGACGCGCACGTCGCCGGTTTCCTGGTTCACGGTGGGGTCTTTCGCTCTCCGTGCTGGTCGGCGCCGCCCGGGGCGGCGCGGGTCACTTGTCCCGCCCGGCCGGCTGGCCGGCCGCGGCATGTTCGTCGGGCTGCAGCGCCTCGAAGTACGTCCGGATGTAGGTGCGGTAGCCCGGGGGAATGTTCTGCCGGTAGATCGCGTCCTCGGCCGCCTGCTTCGCGGCGAGCGCGGCTTCCTTGTAGGCGAGCTGACTGCGGCTGCGGTCGTTGGCGGTCTTGACCTGGCCGAACGACGAGCGGCCCTTGCTCTCGCGCAGGCGTGCCTCTTCTTCCTGTCGTTCGGTCAGGGCGCGCTTGGCCTGGCCGAGCACGGTCTTGTTGTGCCCGCGGCCGTCTTCGTTCGACGGGTAGGCGAACAGCTGGCGGGCCTCCTCGTCGTTCTCGGGGCGCTCGCCCGGCGGCCGGGGCCTGCCGAGCTGGACGTTGTCGAATTCCTCGCCGTCGAACTCGCCGAGCTCGCCCAACTCGCCCTCGATCCGATCGAGCACGTCGAGCACCTCCAGCTCGAAGCCGAGTTCGCGGCCGAGCGCGTCGAGGTCGAGCAGCTCGGCGAGGAGCTGCTGCAGCTCCTTCAGACGCTGCTCCATCTTCTCGATCTCGAGCTGGTCGGCCTTGGCCTTCTTCAGCTCCTCGATCTTCTTCTGGAGCTCCTCGATCTTCTTCTGCACCTTGGCGGCCGCCTCGCGGTACTTGCCGCCTTCCATGTCGCGCCGGGCGTCCTTGAGGTCCTCGCCCTTGGCGAGGCGCGTGGCATTCTTCTCCGCCGCGAGCTTGCGTCCTTCCAGCTCGCGGCGCTCCTTGTCGAGCTGTGCGGCCAGCTTGGCGAGCTCGGCGAGCGCGTCCTTGCGCTGGATCTGTTCGTTCTTCAGCAGGTCGGCGAGCGCCTGCAGGGCGCGCAGCCGCTCACTGTTCAGCTCTGACGCCTCGTCGCGCGCGAGCCGGTCACGGATGTCCTGCAGCGCCTGCGCGCCGCTGAGGCGCACCGCCATCTCCTCCTCCGACGGCGCGCGCTGCGGCGGGGTCGCCGCGGAGAGCACGAGGAACAGCATCGCGGCGCCGCAGCCGAGCGCCGGATAGGGCAGCCAGCGCGCCTCGCGCGGCAGACGGGTGGGGAACACCTCGCGCGTGCCCGGCCCGCCCGCCTCGGCAGCGGCGCACGCATCCTCGTGCACCGCGCGCACGAATGCGTCGTCACCTTCGAGCTGCAGCGAGCTGGCGAGCAGGTCGTGCGTGCCGGCGCGGTCGTCGTAGCGCTTGGCGATCGCGATCGGGTCGACCGGGATGAGCGTCGCGGCGACGAGTGCGATGACGGCGGCGAGCGCCACGAGCACGCCGAGCGCGAGCACGGTGGTCTGCACCGGGACGAACCAGGCGACCACCGCGGCCGCGCACAGACCCCAGAAGAGGGTCTTGCAGAACGCGGACGCGCGGCGGTTGCGACGCCGGCCATGGGCCAGCTCGGCGACCCGCGCGCGCACGGGTGCGAGCGAGGAGGTCATCTGCGCCGGGGGAAGCTAGCCGACCGCCGGGCGCGCAGGTAGGGGGGGCGCTGCCGATTACTGGATGGTGAAGCAGCCGGCGTTGAGCAGGCCGAAACGCAGTTCGGGCGCCACCGACACGAACGCGGTCTGGAACAGTGCGACCTGCCCGACGAGGGCCGGCTCGTCGGGGATGCGCACCGTCCGCAGCGCCACGCCGATGCTGACGTCGAAGGTCCAGTAGAGGAAGTTGGCAGTGGGGTCGAGCTGCAGGGTGCCGAACGTCAGGAAGGGCAGGAAGCCCGGCTGCGAGGCAAAGAAGTACGCCACCAGGGCCCCGACCGGAGCCGTGGTCGTGAACACCACCGTGGCGTTGCGGCGATAGCCGCCGAGCGCCAAGGTCGAGGTGGCGTACGCCGCGTTCGCGGCTTCGGTGACGTCCAGGAGGACGGCGCAGCCGGGAGTGACCGTCGTCACCGCGCGCAGGTCGACGGTGCGCCCTTCCAGGGACGAGAGGTCGACCGTCGTGCTCCGCAGGAAGATGTCGGTGCACGCGACCCTGTGCGTGGCACTGGTATGGCAGGGATTGGCGCCGGCACGTTCGATCTTGCCGGTCAGCGCGACCGGCAGCTGGGCGGCGGCGGTCGAGGCAAGCGCGAGCGCGAGGACGAGCGAGGCGACGGGACGCATAGGCAAGAGGGAAGTGAGGCGCGGTTTCTGGGGTGCCGCGACGGCCGGCGAACCTGCCCTGCCGCTGCGGACCGGCGATTGTCAGACCGCGTACGGTCGGGGACAGCGCAGGCGGAACGCGGCGCCGCTGCGGCCGCGCACCGCCCGTG
>DATGPD010000464.1:0-6059 GCA_035305285.1 Planctomycetota bacterium | reverse complement strand
GCAGCTCGACGCGCGCGCCGAGCGCGCGCAGCGCCGCGGCGGTCTGCCGCTGGCCGAAGGCGAGCACCTCGACCGGCACGCGGAACGCGCCCAGCCGGTCGACGAGCTTGTTGTCGCTGACGACGACGATCATCTCGCGCGACGCGGCCGCGACGATCTTCTCGCGCAGGAGCGCACCGCCGCCGCCCTTGATCAGGTTCTTGTCGGCGTCGACCTCGTCGGCGCCGTCGATCGTGAGGTCGAGACGCTCGACGTCGTCGAGTCCGATCAGCTCCAGTCCGAGGGCGCGCGCCTTGCGCGCGGTGTCCTCGCTCGTCGGAACGCCCCGCACGCGGAGGCCTTCGGCAGTCCGCTCGGCGAGCCGTTCGAGCACGAAGGCGACCGTCGATCCGGTCCCGAGCCCGATCACGGCGCCGTCCGGCACGAGGTCCGCGGCCGCCCGGCCCGCGGCCCGCTTGGCGGCGGCGTAGGGATCGTTCATGGCGCGCGAGTATGCCAGGGCGGCGCGCGCCTCCGGCATCCGTTCCGCCGCGCCCCACGCGAGCCTGCGCGTCGTCGGGCGGCGCCCGGTTACGCTGGCCGCCGTGACGCAAGGCTCAGACACCGCGCGGGCGCGCTCGATCGAAGGCTCGGTACGCGTCCGGCGTCCGCCGCCGGAGCGCCGCGGCTTCTTCGCGTCGCTGCCCGTCACGATCCGGTGGGGCGTGCCGATCCTGGTGATCGCGTTCCTCGTGCACCGCTTCTGGCCGCGCGTCATCGCGATCCGCGCGACCGGCTACCTCGACGTCGTCGCACAGACGGACGGCCTGTCGGTCGACATCTTCCCGTTCGACGATTCGGGAGCCGGCCGCTACCCGCCCGAACCGCGCGAGACCGTGCAGCTCGAGAGCGGCGCGCTGAACCTGTGGCGCTCGGACGTGCCGCCCACGGGGTTGTACCTGCGCGTCGATTCGCCGGTGCACGGCGTCGCGGCAGTGCACGTGCTGCCGCACCATGAAGGCGTCGCGCTGGAGCTGGGCGAGCCGCGCCGGCTCGTGGGACGCGTCGAGGATCGTGCCGGCCGCGGGATCGCGGGGGCGACGGTCCACGTGCTGCCGCACCGCTACGGGCCGCTGCTCGCGACCGTGCAGACCGACGCGCAGGGCGAGTTCGCGGTGGACCGCCTGTCGTCGTCGGCGTCGTTCTTCACGTTGCGCGTGCAGCTCGACGGCTACGCCGTGGCCGAGCGCGAAGTGCAGCGGGTCGACGACGTGCCGGTGTCGGTCACGCTGGTGAAGACCCGGCCGGTGACCGGCACGGTGCAGCTCCCCGCCGGGATCGACCCGGCGACGCTGGAGATCCGCGCGCTACGCGTGCCCGGCGTGCGCGCCCCCGTGCTCGCCGACGGTGCGTTCTCCATCGACGGTCTGCCGCCGCCGCCGACGCGCGCGCGCCTGCTGGTCGCCGGCCTACCCGAGACATGGACGCACGCCGCGCGCCGCGTGCACGCCGGCGAGACCGGGGTCCGGATCGCGGTCGTCCCGTCCGCCACGGTACGCGGCGTGGTCGTCACCGCCGACCGCGACATCGCGGTCGTCGGGGCATACGTCGAGCACGAGCACGGACCGACCGGCGGGGTCGGCGCGTACACCGACTCGCGGGGCAGGTTCGCGCTCGGTCGGGTACCGGGCGGGACGATCCGGCTGGAGGCCGTCGGCGGGACGGCGGCGGTCAACCGTGCGGCCGAGCCGGGCGTGGTGTTCGGGTTCACCGAGGTCGAGGTCGCACCCGGCCAGGACGTGGAGGGCGTGGTCATTCGGGTGGCGCCACAACGCTGAGGCGGTCGCGCGCGCGAGAACTCGCGTCGGGTACGGGTTTTCCCGCAGTTGGTCCGTGAGACAGCGAGTCGCTTTCCGAGAAATCTGGCGCGGCCGCCCGCGGGTCGCCGTTCTTCCTGGATGTCGGCGCTCGTCGCCGGCATCCATGCGTGGCGGCCCCTTCCGGTCCCTCGGGATGCGACCTCCGCGAAGGTCGCGGTGGAGGAAGGAGAGTCGTGACTCCTGAGCCTCCCGGCCTGGCGCTCCCCGCGCGAGGTCGGGGGGCTGTCTTCCCTCTGCGGCGCTGAGTTCGCATCCCGGTCGCCCTTGCGGTCCAATGCGCGACCGATGACGTACCCCGCGTACTCGACGATCGAGGTGGCTCGCGCCGGCGCCGTGCTGCACGTGCGGCTCAATCGCCCGGACGTCCGCAACGCGTTCAACGGCGTGGTCGTGCAGGAGCTGACCGAGGCCTTCGCCGCCGCGGGCCAGGACGCCGCGGTGCGCGTGGTCGTCCTGTCCGGCAACGGACCCAGCTTCAGCGCCGGAGCCGACCTCGCGTGGATGCAGGAGCAGGCCTCCCTGCCGCCGGCGGAGAACGAACGCGCCGCCGCCGCGATGGCGCGGATGTTCCTCGGCATCGCGCGCTGCCCGAAGCCCGTCGTTGCGCGGGTCCACGGCCACGCCCTCGGCGGCGGCACCGGACTCACCGCCGCGGTCGACATCGCCCTCTGCACCCACGACACGGTGTTCGGCCTCACCGAAGTCAAGCTCGGCATCGTTCCGGCCGTCATCTCGCCCTTCGTGCTGCAGAAGATCGGTCCCGGACGCGCGCGCGCGTGCTTCCTGACCGGCGAACGCTTCGACGGCCGCGAGGCCGAGCGCATCGGCCTCGTGTGGCGGGCGACCGCCCCCGACCAGCTCGACGCCGCGGTCGACGCGACCGTGAAGCAACTCCTCGGATCGGGTCCCGCAGCCGTCGCCAGCGCGAAGGAGCTGATCGCTGCGGTCACCGGCCGGACCCTGGAGGACTCCATCGCCGTGACCGCGCGCTGGATCGCGCACCTGCGCGCCACGCCCGAAGCGCGCGAGGGCATGGGGGCGTTCCTGGAGAAGAGGAAGCCGAACTGGGTCGTGGGGGAGTGAGCGGCGGAGAACCCGCGCCCTCGAGCGGACCGGCACAGCGACGAGCGCACACACATTCCGATCACCGGACCGCAGCCCGCAGCCTTCCACCGATCGATCCATCAGGCGCGCGCGGAGGCTGCCCTCCGTAGCCGCTCGCCGCCTCGCGGAGCGTCGACGACTGCGCGGGCCCAGGCGCCCGGTCGCCAGGATCAGGTCGGGCACCCGTTGGCAGGCGTGTCCGGGCACTTGGTTGACACCTCTGGGTTTCCCGGCGCAGCCCGTTCTCCTGCATCGATCCCGTGCGCAACTGCGCACGTGATCGAGAGTGCACTCGATCCGACCGGCATCGCGTAGAGCGCACGCCCCATCCGAACCCAGTGAAGTGGCGGCAGCTCGAGAGCAAGCACTCTAACGTGCACGCGTGCGAGCACTACGAAGAACAGAGCACGCCGCGTCACACCGCGTGCGCAGAGAACATGAATGCCCGGCTGGCCGCCGCTTGCCAGTGCTTCCGCGCGACCACGGTCCCCCCTCGACACAGTGACCCATGTGGACGGACAGACCGCCACCGCGCCCACGACCAGCCGACACACGCGACACCAAACGGACGCCACCCCAGCCCGCCCCTGAGCCATGTGAGGGAGCACGCAGCCTCTATGCTCCCGCCCCTCCACAGCCCGCCTCACCCCACCCCCCTCACCCCCAACCCCGACCCACCCCAACCCCTTGCTCTGGGGCATCCTCGCCTACGTCCTCCTCCAGCTCGCGATCGGCGCGTACGTCTCCCGCCGCGTGCGCACCGAAGACGACTACCTCGTCGCCGGTCGGCGCATCGGGCTCGGCCTGTGCCTCGCGTCCGTCTTCGCCACGTGGTTCGGCGCCGAGACCTGCCTGTCCGCGGCGGGCAGCGTGTACCGCGAGGGCCTGCACCGCTGCGCCGTCGAGCCGTTCGCCTACGGCGCCTGCCTGATCTTCGCCGGGCTGGTGTTCGTCGTGCCGCTGTGGCGCCTGCGCGTTGCGACGCTCGCCCGCTCGCCGACTACCTGCGGCTGCGCTACTCGCCGGCGATCGAGCGCCTCGCCGCGCTGCTGATCGTGCCGACCTCGTTGTTCTGGGCTGCGGCGCAGATCCGCGCGTTCGGGATCGTGCTGCACTCGATCGGCAGCGTCGACTTGGCCACGGGCATCGCGCTCGCCGCGTGGATCTCGATCGTCTACACGATGCTCGGCGGCGTGCTCGCCGACATCGTCACCGACGTCGTGCAGGGCGTGATCATCGTGATCGGCCTCGTGTGGCTGTTCGCCAGCGTCGCCGCGACCCACGGCGGCCTGGGCGCCGCCCTCGCGACGATCGACACCTCGCGCATCCGCCTCACCGGTGGCGAACAGCCGTCCTGGTTCGAGGTGGCGGAGGCCTGGGCGATCCCGTTGTTCGGCGCGGTGCTCGCGCCCGAGCTGCTGTCGCGCGGGCTGGCGGCGCGCAGCGCGGCGACCGCGCGCTGGTCGATGCTCGGCGGCGGCGCGATGTACCTCACCATCGGGCTCATGCCGGTCGTGCTCGGGCTCCTCGGTCCGCGCCTGCTGCCGGCCTTGCAGGATCCCGACCAGCTCCTGCCGGAGCTGGCGAAGTCGCACCTCTCGCAGGTCGGCGCCGTGGTCCTCGTCGGCGCGCTCGTGTCCGCGATCCTGTCGACGATCGACAGCGCGATGCTGGTCGCCGGCTCGCTGCTGTCGCGCAACGTGCTGCTCGCCGGCCGCGACGTGGGGGACCGCGTCCGCCTCCGCACCGTGCGCGCCTGCGTGCTCACCCTGGGTGTCGTCGCGTGGCTGCTCGCGACCACGGCCGACAGCGTGTTCGGCCTCATCGAGGAGTCGTCCGGCTTCGGCAGCGCGGGGATCTTCGTGTGCGTCAGCTTCGGACTGTTCTCGCGCCTCGGCGGTCCGCGCGCCGCCGCCGCGGCCATGATCGCGGGCGCCGCGGTGTGGGCACTCAAGTACGTGCCGACCGTGCACGACCGGCTGCCGTGGCTGGCCGAGCATCCGTTCTTGTGCGCTCTGGCTGCCGCGCTGGCCGCGTTCCTCGTCGCTGCGCACAGACGGGCGCGCTGAGCCGAGGGGCGGACCAGTCAAGGAGCGCCGGGCCCGCGAGCCGTCGCCGGCGCACGCGCGCTGCCTTGCGCCGGGGCCGCCGGCAACCGCCGTTCAGCCGATCGCCTCGATCGCCGCCACGCGCTCGAGGCGGGCGGGCAGGCTGTCGATGCTCGACATGCGCAGGTCGCCCAGCTCGCGGCCGATGAAGTCGCCGACCGCCTTGGCCTCCCGGTCGATCGCCGCGACGTCGTCTGCGGGCAACGCTGCGAACGGGCGCCAGACGATGCAGCGTCGTTCGGGGTGCCAGTCGAACGCGCCGACCACGGTGCCGCTGTCGACGACCAGATGGCAGAACCACGCGCGGTCGGCGAGCAACCGCTGCCGGCCGACCGTCACCTCGGGCAGCGCGGCCTCACTCAGGTCGGCGAGTCCACCGCGTAGGCGGAAGAACGGATCGTCGGCGGTCAGGAACACGATGCGCCGCCTGTCCGGCAGCGCGCCGCCGACGAACCGGTCGCCGCGCGGCGCGTAGTGCGTGCCGTCGCGGCCCCCGACCTCGAGCTCCTCCGCCTCCAGCGCGGCGAGCGCCGCGGCGACCGCGCGCTTGCCGAGCCCGGTCCACCGCGCGATCTCCGCCGCGGTCGCCGGCGCGGCCCACTGCAGGTAGCGGGCGACCAGCTCGCGCGCGATGCCGGCCGCGTCCTCCGGCAGGCCGCGCGCGTGCAGCGGATTGTGCGCGAACAAGCCGTAACGCACGCGCGCGGCGGCGACGGTGTCGTTCTCCGGCAGGCGCTGCAGGATGCCGCGCGCCGCGAACAGCTTGAGCGCGACGGTCAGCGTGCTGCTCTCGCCGATCTTCTTGCCGGCATCGCCGAGGGAGCGCACCTTGCCCGGTCCGAGGCGCTCGCGCAGCTCGTCGGGCGTCGCGGGTCCGCGTTCGAGCGCGTGCTGGATGGCGCGGCCGAGGTCTTCGACCTCCTCGATCGGGAAGCCGCACTTCGCCGCGGCACGCGCCGCGGCCTTCTCGGCGTCGGGCAGAGCCGCG
>DATGPD010000463.1:0-3164 GCA_035305285.1 Planctomycetota bacterium | reverse complement strand
CGCCGCGCGCCTCGCTCCAGAAGTCGATGCCGTTCACTGCGCCGTGCGCGAACCAGACCGACCTCTGGTGCGGGTGGTCGGTCGGGTCTTCCGGCGCGTCGGCGAGGGGCCACGCCCGGGTCAGCGCGCGGCCCGCGCGGTCGAGCACGGGCCACAGCACCGGTCGCGACAGCTCCGCGTGGCGCAGCTCGGTGAACGGCGCGCCGCCGAGCGTGATGGGCACCGGCGCGTCCGGCGGCTGCGCGGAGCACGAGGCGAACGCGGTCAGGACGGCGACGAACATGCGCGCGCCATTGTGCAGCGCGGCGCCCCGCGCCGCCCCTCTCGGTTGCACCGGTGGTCGCGATCGGGTACTCCGCGCGCGGTGCGCACGCTGCCGCTCGGTCTCCTCCTCTCCTTCCTGCCGTTCCTCTGTTCCTGCGCCGCCGGCGGCGAGGTCCGCCTGCAGGTGATCGAGCTGACCTCGCCCACGACCGCCTCGCTGCGCGGCGTGTCCGCGGTGTCGGCGAACATCGCGTGGGTCAGCGGGAGCGGCGGCACGTGCCTGCGCACGCTCGACGGCGGGCACACCTGGCTCGACGTCGGCCCGCCGCAGGCGCGCGGCCGCGAACTGCGTGACGTGCATGCGTTCGACGCGCTGCAGGCGGTGGTCATGGCGAGCGCCAGCCCCGCGCTCCTGCTGCGCACGAGCGACGGCGGCTCGACCTGGCGGGTCGCCTGGCGCGACGACCACCCGCTCGCGTTCCTCGACGCGATCGACTTCGTGGACTCGGCCGACGGCTTCGCGTTCGGCGATCCGATCGAGGGCCGGTTCCTCACCCTGCGCACCCGGGACGGCGGCGAGTCCTGGCAGCGCACCGCGCCCGCGCCCGCGCCGCGCCCCGGCGAAGTCGCGTTCGCGGCCAGCGGGAGCTGCGTCGAGGTCCTGAGCGGGGGCGACGTGCTGATCGCCACCGGCGGCGGTCCGGTCGCGCGCGTGCTGCGCGGCGAGGACCTCGGCGCGCGCTGGCGCTTCCACACCACTCCGGTGCGCGCCGGAACGCCCTCGCGCGGCGCGTTCTCGATCGCGATGCACGGCCGGCGCGGGATCGTCGTCGGCGGCGACTACGCCGCGCAGGGCGACTCGCTCGCGAACGTCGCGGTCAGCGATGACGGCGGCGAGACCTGGCGCGCGCCGAGCGGGACGCCGCCCCGCGGCTACCGCTCGGCGGTCGCGTTCGTGCCGGGCACCGGCGGCCGGGTCGCGGTCGCCGCGGGCGACACCGGGCTCGACGTGTCGTACGACGGCGGCGAGTCGTGGCAGCCGCTCGACGAGCGCGGCTTCCAGGCGCTGTCGTTCGCGCCGGACGGCACCGGCTACGCCGTCGGCCGCGAGGGACGGATCGCGCGCCTCGTTCCGGAGCGCTTCGAACCCTGACGGGCGCGGGCGCCGCGCCGCACAATGCGCGGCATGGACCACCGCGCCGGCCTGCGCCCGTTCCTCGCCCGTCGCTGCCGCAGCTTCGCGTGCGCCGGACGCGGTCTGTGGCAGATGTGCACCGGGCAAGTGCACGGCCGGTTCCACCTCGTCGCCGCGGTCACGGTGGTCGCGGCCGGCGCGGCGTTCGGGTTGAGCGCGGGCGAGTGGTGCGCGGTGGCGCTCGCGATCGCCGGGGTGTTCGCCGCGGAGGCGTGCAACACGGCCCTCGAGCAGCTCGCCGACGCGCTCCACCCGGCGCTCGATCCGGGCGTCGGCCGCGCCAAGGATCTCGCCGCGGGAGCGGTCCTCGCCGCCGCGCTCGGCGCCGCCGCGGTCGGCGGCATCGTGTTCCTCCCGCGCCTGCTGTGAGGCTCAGTCCGGCACGTCGATCCGGTACTTCTCCAGCTTGCGCTGCAGGGCGAAGCGCGACAGGCCGAGCATCTGCGCGGTGCGGCTCTTGTTGCCGCCCGACTTCTGCAGTGCGCGGAGGATCTCGCGCATCTCGAGCTCCTTGACCAGGTCGGGCAGGGTCGTGCCGCGCTCGGCGGGCGACGGCGCCTCGAGGTCGACGGTCTCGGCGGGCAGGCGCGAGCGCACCTGCTCGCTGAGGTGCGACTCCAGGATGACGCCGTCGCACAGCAGCGCGGCGCGGCGCACCTCGTTGTGCAGCTCGCGCACGTTCCCCGGCCAGCGGTAGCGCACGAACGCCTCCATCGCGTCGGTGCTGACCCGCACGCGCTTGCCGCCGCTCTCGCGCGCGAGGTCGATGAGGAAGCGGTGCACGAGGCGCGGGATGTCGTCGCGCCGCTCGCGCAGCGGCGGCAGCACGACCGGCAGCACGTTGAGCCGGTAGTAGAGGTCCTGCCGGAAGTCGCCGTCCTGGACCATCTCCTCCAGGTTGCGGTTGGTCGCCGCGATCAGGCGGAAGTCGACCTTGACGACCTCGGCGGAGCCGAGCGGCCGGACCTCGCCCTCCTCCAGGACACGCAGCAGCTTCTTCTGCAGGTCGAGCGGCATGTCGCCGACCTCGTCGAGGAACAGCACGCCGCCCGAAGCCAGCTCGAGCAGACCTTTCTTGTTCTGCGTGGCGCCGGTAAACGCGCCCTTGCGGTAGCCGAACAGCTCGCTCTCCAGCAGGTTCTCCGGCAGCGCGGCGCAGTTCTCGGACACGAACGGTCCCTTGCCGCGCGCGCTCAGGCGGTGCACCGCGCGCGCGACCAGCTCCTTGCCGGTGCCCGACTCGCCGAGGATCAGGACCGGGTCGTCGGTCGGGATGTACTTGTCGAGCAGGCGGAACAGCGCGCGCATCGGCGCGCTCTCGCCGACGATCTCCTTGTAGTCGAACCGGAACCGGTCGGTGCGGTCGCTGGTGCTCAGCTCGGCGCGGATCTCGGTCAGTTCGGCGCTCTGCGCCGCCAGCTCGCTCTTCAGCGCGGCGTTGAGCTGCGCCTCGCGGTCGCGTGCCGCCTCCAGCTCGGCGGCCTGCCGGCGCAGTTGCTCCAGCGTGCGCGCGTTGCGGATCGCGATCCCGGCGTGGTCGGCGAACGAGGTCAGCAGGTCGCGCTCCCGCTCCTGGAACACCTGGTTCTGCAGCCGATTGTCCACGTACAGGACGCCGCGCGTCGGGTCGCCCTCGGCGCGGATGTGGATCGGGATGCACAGCACCGAGCGCAGGCGGAGGTCGGTCACCGAGGCGAGGTCGCGG
>DATGPD010000462.1:0-16180 GCA_035305285.1 Planctomycetota bacterium | reverse complement strand
CCGCGCGACCTGTTCGAGATCCTGGTTCGCGAGCACTCCGGCATGCTGCGCGCGTTCCTGCTCTCGGCGGTGCGCGACCCCGGCACGGTCGAGGACCTGTTCCAGGAGACGTTTCTGGTCGCCTGGCGCAACCTCCACCGCTACGATCGCCAGCTCCCGTTCGGCCCTTGGGTGCGCGGGATCGCGACCAAGCTGATGCTCAACTGGCGCCGGCGGCTCGGTCGGCAGAAGGTAACCTTCTGCGCCGAACAGGACCTCCAGCTCCTCGATCGGACGTTCGAGCGGATGCAGACGCTGCCGGGGGACACGTTCGACGAGAAGCTCGACGTGCTGCGCGCCTGCATGACGTCGTTGACCGGCGCGCAGCGCGAGGCCATCGCGCTGCACTACGAACACGGCCTGCACTGCAAGGAGATCGCGGAACGACTGGGCATCAGCTTCGAGGCGGTGAAGAAGCACCTGCAGCGCGGACGCGCCGCGCTGTTCCGTTGCATGCAGGGCAGCCTGCCGCCCGACGTGCTGCCCTCGCCCGCGTGGCAAGGAGGCATGTCGTGACGATCGAGCGCCCCGAGGATCGGTTCGGCGACCGCGACGAGACGCTGGCCGACGGCCCGGTCGAGCCGGCGCCGGACGCGGCGCGACCCTGGCTGACCGAGCAGCGCTGCGTGCACGGCCTGCTGCGCGCGCTGCACACCGCGGACGCCGCCGCGCGCGAGGCACGCGTGCAGGCGGTCCTGGCGAAGATCGCCGCGCCGCGGTACCGCGTCCTCGCCCGCCTGCCGGGGCTCGCCGCCGCGGCGGCGCTGGTCGCGCTCGGCGTCTACCTGGCCTGGCCCGATCCCGACCGCCTGCCGCGCGCGGAGGCGATGGTGTCCCGCGCGCTGCACGCGCTCGAGGAGCCGATCGACCGCGACTTCACGCTGCACGTCGACGTCGAGCGCGGCGAGCGGCACATCGAGCGCGAGTGGGCGATCACCATCCGCCCGGGCCGCCGCTTCCTGGTCGAGGGCGAGTCGCCGTTCGGCCGGTTCCGCGCCGGATGCGACGGCGAGCTCGTGTGGTTCCAGCCCATGCCCGGGATACGCGGCATGGACGTGCCGCTCGCCGAGGCACGCCGGCTCACCGAACGCTTCGGCGAGGTGCTCGACCTCGGTTACCTCGACCTCGACGCCCTGCTGCGCCGTCTGCCGCAGGACACCGAGCTGCGCTGCGTCGGCCGCGAAGGCCCCGGCATCCGCGTCGAGGCGATCGGCACCGTGAACCTGCCCCACCTCGCGCTGCGTTCGATCTCGATGCTGGTCGACGACCGCTCCGGAATGCTGAGCGAGGTGCGCGCCGTCGCGACCGGCGCCGGCAGGAGCGGCGAGGTCGAGGCGCGGCTGTTCTACCGGCACGTCGGCGACCGCGAGCTGGGCGAAGGGGCGTACGAGCGGCCCTGGTAGGGGGCTTCGCAGCCGCGCGCGGCGTCGACCATCTCCGACCGGGCCGAGCTCCGAACCGGGTCTGCGAGTGCGCGGCGGCCGGCGCCCGCTCCGGCTCGCCCCTGCGTCGTCCCGGCCCGCACTTCGCACGAGCACGAACTCCGAGTCTCCCGCAGCCACGTCACCACCGCAGCGATTGCGCAAGCGGCGAATCTTGCCCGGCGGAAGCCCGCGCGGGCGGAGCCCCTTCGCGGTGCGTCCCGGCCTCCGGGACGGCCTGGCGGCGAGCACCGCCTCGCCTCGCGCCCCAGGCTCACGCGGCTCACACACCGGGCTGACTTCCTCCCCGCGATCGCGCAAGATCGCCGCGTGGCGTGCGAGCTGTGCGACGGACCGGGTGGCGACCTCCTCTGGCAGGACGACGTCTGCCGCGTCGTGCTGGTCGGCGACCCGCAGATCCCCGGGTTCGCGCGCGTGGTCGTCGGCCGGCACGCCGCCGAGCTGACCGACCTCGACGAACGCGAGTGCGCGCGGGTGATGCGCGCGGTGTTCGCGGTCGAGGAGGCGCTGCGCGCGGTGCTCGCCCCGCACAAGGTCAACGTCGCGAGCCTCGGCAACGTCACGCCGCACGTGCACTGGCACGTGATCCCACGCTGGCGGGACGACCCGTGGTTCCCCGATCCGATCTGGGCGCCGCCCCGGCGCGACGCCGCACCGCGCGCGCTGCCCGACGGCGCGCGCGAGCAGCTCGCGCGGCGGATCGCCGACGGGCTGGCAGGGCCATGAGCCGGACGCAGAGGCCGGCCGCCCTCCGCATCCACGCCGCGCGATGACCACGGACGCCCCCGCGCTCGACGACCTGCGCCGTCTGCTGCAGGAACCGGGCAGCGATCCGTGCGCGCTCGCCGCCGCGCTCGCCGAAGCCCGCGCGCACGCGGATCTCGACGCGCTCACCCGGCAGGACCTCGACCGCCTGGAGCTGGCGTTCCTGCGCCGGCAGGCGGCACGGCCCGGCGCGCCCGCGAGCCTGCGCGCCGCGGTCGACGCGGCCGCGCTCGCCGCGGTGCGTCTGGAGACCCAGGCAGCCGCGCGTCGCCCCGACGACGACGTCGCGGCGCCGTTCGACCTCGCCGAGCAGCGCGCGGTCTACCGGTGCGCGCACCTCGACGACGACGCGGCGAGCGCGCTCGCCGAACTGCAGCGCCGCCTGCCGCGCGCCGAGGTCGACGACCGCTGCGTCGAGGAAGCGCGCGAGCGCTATGCGGCGCTCGCCACGGAGGAAGAGGACCTCGACCTGGAGCAGCGCATCGCGCTCCTCGAGGAGACCGCCTCGGTGCTGTCTGCGCTGGCCGCGCGCGCCGCCGCGCCGCCCGGCGGAGGCCCCGACCCGGAGGCGCGCCGCGCCGCGGCCGACCGGGCGCGCGAGCTGCGCCGGCTCGCGCGGCGCACGATGCAGATGCGCCACGACCGGGTGCTCGTCCGGCGCCTGGAAGCCCTGCTCACGCCGCGCGGCGCGCGCCTGCTGGAGCTGACCAGCCTCACGCTCCTCGCGGCGGTCGCGGTGCTGCTCGCGCTCGAGGCGTCGTTCGCCTGGCACCCGCGCACCCTGCAGACGTTCGTCGTCATCGACGCCTGCATCTGCCTGTTCTTCATCGCCGAGTTCGCGTTCAAGCTCGCGCTCGCGCCGGCCCGGCTGTCGTGGTTCCTGCGCAACGCGCTGACCGACTTGCTGCCCGCGATCCCGGCCGCGCTCCTCCTGTTCCCGGTGTCCGTCCCGAGCGGCGGAGAAGACGTGGTGTTCGTGCGCGCGCTGCGCCTGCTGCGCGTCACCTGGTTCGCGCGCTATCTGAACGCCGTCCGGCCGCTGTTCCGGCTGCTCCGCCTGCTCCTGTTCCTGGTGAAGGGCATGGACGGGCTGGTGCGCCGGTTCTCGCCGCTGCTCAACCGGAACTTCGTGTTCTTCGAGCGGCTCGCGTTCGACGCCGGCCGCAGCGCGCCGCGCACGCCGCGCGACCTCGCGTTCCGCGCTCTGCGCCGCGAGCACGTGCTCCTCGCCGAGGCGGGCTCGCCGGACGCGCTGCGCACCCGCGCCGAAGCGCTCGCCGGTCGGCTCGCGCACGCGCCCCTGCACGCCGAGCGCAAGCGCAGCCCGCGCCCGATCGCGCGCGACGTCCCGGTCGAGACCGCGATCCAGACCCTGCACGGGCTGCAGGTGCAGGAGGTGCTGCAACTGCTGTCGACCAGCGACCTGCGCGCGATCGACCGCGTCGTGTGCGTGCTGAGCGCGCCGGTCGTCCGCTCGCTGCCGATCGTGCACCACTTCGCGGTCCACCGCCTGCCCGCCGAACCGGCGGCGCGCGTGGCCGCGTTCGCGCACCGCATCGCCGCCTATCTGGAGCGCTGGCGCAGCCGGCTCGTGTTCTTCGCCGACCTGCACGGGATCGTCACCGGACCGCAGCTCCTCGACCGGGTGGCGACCGCGATGGTGAAGGCGAGCCAGCGCCCGGCGGTGCGTCTGCTCCTGTTCGGCGCGCTGTTCTTCCTCGTCCGCCTGCTGGTCGGTGCGGAGAGCGGTCCGGGCCTGTTCCTCAAGCGCTTCGTCGCCGCGCCGCTCGTGATCCTCGGCAGCGTGTGCGCGGTCTTCCTCAGCATCGGCTGGTGGCTGAAGAAGATCGCCGGCGAGGCGTCCGAGGCCTTCAAACTCACCAGCGAGGCGCGCTTCATCTCCATCCTGGACGCGCTGAAGGTCCGGCGCGAACCCGCCGACGCCGCGTTCCTCGCGCGCCGCGTGTTCGGCGGTGAGGTCGAGCCGGCGGTCGCCGCCGCCGGGATCGTGCACGCGATGCGCATGGTGCAGGGCGGCGAAACCACTGCCGGCCGGCCGCCCGTGCTGCCGGACGCGCTGCGCAACGAGGTGCACCAGGTCGCCCTCCTGCAGCTCCACTACATGGCCGGCGCCCTGCTGCACGAGAGCGACGTCAAGACGACCGAGCAGCTCCTCGCCAACCCGTCGCTGGAGAACGTGCGCGCCGAGTACCTGCGCCTGTCGCGCCGCGAGCGCCGCCGGCTGCGCCGGCTGTCGCTCAGCGACGGCTCGCTGTTCAGCGGCCCCTACCTCTGGTTCAGCTTCATCACCGAGAGCGCCGCGGTGGAGACCGCCAAGCGCGTCACCGAATACAACCGCCACTGCCTGACCCTCGCGCAGCAGCAGCTCGCGAGCGAAGCGGAGCTGGCCGAGTACCGCGCGTGGCTGCAGCGCCGCCGGCACGAGGCGACCGGACGCACGCTGGAGAAGCTGCCGCCGCCCGGCCGGGGGCTCGCCTACCGCACCACCGAGTTCTGCGCACTCGACTTCCTGTCGGTCACGCCGGAGCGTGACGCGCACATCGGCGCCGTGTTCGGCGACGAGGTGCTCGCCGTGCTGCGCCGCGACCGCGAAGCGATGGTGCGCGAGATCTTCGGCATGCGGCCGGTCCACCGCCTGCCGCCGTCGCGGCGCTCGTTCAACTTCTACGCGTTCTACGGCAAGCGCCTGTCCCGCGGCCGGGTGCTCCTCCTGCCGCTGTGGTTCCTCGTCGCGTTCTTCGCCATGCTCGGGTTCGTCGCGCGCAAGACCGCGGCGACCGTGCGCGAGATCCTGCGCCCGCAGCTCGCGCAGCGCCGCCGGGTGAGCGGGCGCGCGCCGTTCGCCGTCGCCCTGCGCAAGATCCACCGCATGAAGGCTCCGGGCCTGCTGGAGGCGATGCGCCTGCGCGCGGCGTTCGACCCGGAGTACTGCGGCGCGCCGGCGACGTGGAGCTTCGGCGAGGGCTACGCCGAGGTCTGCGACCTGCAGCGCGACCTCGACTTCCTGCACCTGGACGCGCGGCAGCGCACCGAGCTGGAGATGGCGCACCGCGTGATGCGCGAGCGCGTCGAGGAGTGGCAGCGGATCGCGCCGCAACTGGCGTTTCCTGCCCCGCCCGGGGGCGAGGCGGGGCGCCGGCACGCCGAGCGCGCGGCAACGATCGCCTGGGTGACCGACTTCGACTTCGTGCGCACGTTGCACAGCGCACACGTCCTGCTGGCGCAGCCGCGCGACGTCGCGCCGTCGGGCCTCGGCGGGCTCCTGCGCACCGCCGCAGCGTGGCTGCGCCACCCGGTCTCGCACCCGATCGAGGTCGTCCTCGCCTGCCACTTCCCGTACCTGCCGCTGTTCGGTGCGGCGCGCCGCGCGCTGCGGCGCGCATTCGACGCCGGTGACCCGGAGCTGCGCGCGGTGGTCGCGGCCGCATCGACGATTGCCGCGGGCACCGACTGGCAGGCCGAAGCGGCGGCCCGGCTGGCGCGCGTGTATCGCGCGCACGCCGACGTGACGCGCGATCTGTGCGCGGTGCGCGCGGTGCAGAGCCTCACCGTGCTCGACGTGCGCAACTACCGCGAGCTGGTGTTCGAGCTGGGCGGCTACGCCGACGACGGCGAGGACCCCGCAGCCGCGCGCGCGCTGCCGTGACCGCCCTGCGCCTGCAGCTCGCCGCGCTCGTACTCGTGGCGTTCGCGTACCGGATCGTGCTGGCCGCACTGACTCCGGTGCCCAGTGAGGACGGCGCGAGCTACCTGTGGATGGCACAGGCGTTCGCCGCCGGCGACTTCCGCGCGCCGCTCGGCGAGGTGTTCCCGCCGCTGCTGCCGCTGGCGATCGCGCCGCTCATCGCGCTGCCGGTGCCCTGCGCGCTGTGCCTGCCGCACGGCACCGGCGACCCTGCGGAGCTGGCGTTCTTCGCCGGGCAATGCCTGCTCGCCGCGCTCGGCGCGCTGTCCGTGCTGCCGATCGCCCGGCTCGCAGCCGTGGTTTCGGACGGCGCGCCGCGAATGGTGCTCGCGGCCGGCGTGCTCGCCGCGCTTCCCGGCCTGCCGGCCCGCTTCTGCGCCGAGATCTACACCGAGCCGGCGTTCGCGCTGCTGGTCGCGTGCGCCGCGCTCGCCGGGCTGCGCGGTGCGTTCTGGCGCTGCGGGCTGTTGGCGGGCGCGGCGTTCTGGCTGCGCCCCGAGGCGCTGCTGCTGCCGGTCGCGTTCTGCCTTTCGGGAACGGCGCGCGCGTGGCGCAGCCTCGTGCCCGCGGGCGCGGCGGTACTCGCCCTCGCCGCGTGGCGGCACGCGGCGGGGCACGGGTTCGACCTCCTGCCCAAGCTCGCCTTCAACTGGGGCAAGGCGAACGCCGGCGCGGCCGACTGGCTCGCGGCGGCGGCGCGCGACCTGCTCGCGCTGCCTCCGGCGTGGCTGGAGGCGTTCGGCGGCGCGGGCGTGCTCGCGCTCGGCGGTCTCGTCGTCGCGCGCCGGAACGCCGCCGCGCGCCCGCTGCTCCTCGCCCTCCTGCTCGGCGTGCTCGTCGTGATCGCGTTCGCGGTGCGCCGCCGATTCCTCGTCGCGTGGTGGCCGCTCCTCGTGCCGCTCGCGGTCGTTGCACTCGCCCGCCTGCCGCAGCGCTGGCACCTGCCGCTCGTCGCACTCGCCGCGGCGCTCGGCGTGGCGGTGGGGCTGCGCACGACCGACAGCAACCGCATCGCGGAACGCGACGTCGCGCGGTTCGTGGTCGGACGACTGCGTCCCGGCGAAGACTTCTTCACCGAGCTGCCGCGCGTCCGGCTCTACGCCGGGCGGCGGCCGCTGCCGCCGCGCCACCTGCGCGCCGACGAGATCGTCGCCCACGCACGCGCCCCGGAGGTGCGCTACCTCGTGCTGCTCTCCGGCCGCGCGACGACGCCGGCGGTGTGCGCCGCGCTGCCCGAGTTCCGACCGCTCGCGCTGCCGGGACCGCTGGCCGGGCTGGCCGCCGCGCGCGGCCTCGAAGTGCGCGCGCGCTGAGCGGCGCGCCCATGCTCAGTTGCCGATCAGGAAGTGGCAGATGTCGCCGTCCTGCAGCAGGTACTCCTTGCCTTCGAGCCGCAGCCTGCCCTTCGCCTTGATCGCCGCCTCGGTCTTCAGCTCCATCAGGTCCTCGTAGCGGTAGACCTCGGCGCGGATGAACTTCTTGGCGAAGTCGGTATGGATGACGCCGGCGCCCACCGGCGCGGTGTCACCCTTGCGGATGACCCAGGCGCGCACCTCCTTCTCGCCCGCGGTGAAGAACGTCTGCAGGCCGAGCAGGTCGAAGCCGGCATGGATCAGGCGGACGAGGCCCTGCTCCTTCAGGCCGAGATCGGCCATGAACGCGGCGCGCTCCTCCTCCGGCATGCGCACGAGCTCGGCCTCGATGTCGGCGCAGAGGTGCATGCACTTCGCGTTCGTGCGTTCGGCGTAGGCGCGCAGCGCCTGCACCTGGGGCGACTCGCCGGCGAGGTCGCCGTCGCCGACGTTGGCGACGAACAGGACCGGCTTGATCGTCATCAGGAACAGCGGTTCGAGCAGCTTGCGATCGCGCTCGCTCCACGCGCCCGTGCGCAGCGGCTCGCTCTTGTCGAGGTGCGCCTTCGCCCGGCCGAGCACGTCCTGCAGGGCGAGGGCCTCCTTGTCGCCGCCCTTGGCCTTCTTGGCCACCCGGTCGAGGTTGCGCTCGATGGTCTGCAGGTCGGCCTGCATCAGCTCCAGCTCGACGATCTCGGCGTCGGCCGCGGGGTCGACCTTGCCGACGTGCTGGATGCCTTCCTTCTCGAAGCAGCGCACGACGTGCAGGAGCACGTCGCTCTCCTTGATCGCGCCCAGGAACGAGATGCCCATCCCCTCGCCGTGCGACGAGCCGGACACCAGCGCCGGGATGTCGACCACCGTCATCTGCGCCGGCACGATCCGCTGCGTCGGGATCAGCTTCGCGATCTCGTGCAGGCGCGGATCGGGCACGTCGACCGTGCCGCGGATCGGCGCGGTCGTGCTGAACATGTAGTCCGACCGGGCCGCGTCCTCGGTCAGGGTGACGGCGTTGAACAGCGTGCTCTTGCCGACGTTGGGGAGACCGACGATGCCGCAGGCGAGACCCATGCCGAGTGCGCGAAAAAGGGGTGCGAAGGTAGCCCGCCCGCGAGCGCGCGGCAAGGCGAGCGCCTGGGACGGAGCAGGAGCGCGGCACGCCGCCGGTCCTCCTCGTGTGCGGTCGGTTCCTGCGCGCGTCAGGTTCCGCGCCCGCGCGCCGACGCGAGCAGCACACCCGGCGCCTTGCGCCGACCACTCCACGCAAAGACCCAGAACGCCAGCGTGCCCGCGGTGATCACGTAGCTGCTCTGCAGCAGCTCCTTGACCGCCTTGCCGGTGAACTCCTCGCCGACCACGCACGCAGCCGCATAGAGCGCCGCGCCAGACCACGCCGCACGCGCACCGGCGAGCGCGCGGCTGAAGAGCAGCGCGAACGCGGGCAGGAGCGCGACGTGGTGGGCCTTCCAGCTGATCGGCGAGAGCAGCAGCGACAGGGCGAGCACCGCGGCGAGCAGGGGCAGGCGCGCATCGGCGTCGCGCCGGCGCAGGACGACGCCCCACGCGGTCGCGCCGAGCAGCAGCGCGGTGAGCACGCTGCGCACCGCGACGACGACGGCGACCGGCAGGCCGAGCCCGGGAACGAACCCCGGCACCAGTGCAGCGAGCGGCTCGGGGACCTCGCCGACGAAGCGGGCGACCGCGCAGCGCAGCGACTGGTTCATCCACGTGAACGGCGGGAAGCCGAGGGCCGGCTCAGCGAACACGTCGGCCTGCGTCGCGTAACGCCACGAGCCTTCCAGCCAGCGCAACCACGCGGACGGGTCGAAACCCAGGAGGGCGAGCGACGCGAGCACTGCCGCCGCGACCGTGGCGAGCGCGGCGAGCGCGGCGCGGGCATGGCCGAACGCGAGGAGCAGCGGCCACAGCAGGACCATCGTCGGCTTGGTCGCGAGCGAGCAGCCGAGCAGGATGCCTCCGGTCCGCTCCCGCCCCGAAGCCGCCGCGCCGAACGCCAGGCACGCGAGTCCGAGGTTGATCAGGTTGCCCCCGCCGCCATGCGTGTCGCGCAGGACGAAGCGCGACCCCAGCGCGAGCGCGAGCGTGACCGCCGGATCCACACGTCCCGGCGGCGCGCGCGTCTGCAACGCGCGTCGCAGGAAGGCCAGCACCGCGAGCAGCGCCGCCGCCTGCAGGAGCCCCCACGCGATCCGCGCGCCCCGCTCGGGGAGCAGGCTGAACGGCGCGGTCAGCAGACCGAACGACGGCGGGTACGGCGGGTGTAGCGGCTTCGGCTCCAGGTACGGCGCGTACGGATCCTCGCCGTGCAGCAGGCGCCGCCCGAACTCCAGATGGTCGGTGATGACGCCGCGGTCGCGCACGCTGGTGCGCACCACCAGCACGAGGGCGAACAACACCCACAGCACAGGCCAGATCGATCGGCGCCGCGCAGCGTCCGGCATCGGCGCACCTTACCGCGGGCCCGGCCCGGACCGGACTCGTGCTTCCGCGGGTCGCTATCGTCTTCCCATGGCCACGATCACCTTCAAAGGGAACCCCATCCGCACCGTCGGTGACCTGCCCCGCCCCGGCGCGCCGGCACCCGAGTTCCACCTCGTCAAGACCGACCTCAGCCCGCTCTCCTCGAAGGACCTCGCCGGCAAGCAGGTCGTCCTCAACATCTTTCCGAGCGTCGACACCTCCGTCTGCGCGACCTCCGTGCGCCGCTTCAACCAGGAGGCCGCCAAGGTGCCGGACGCCGTGATCGTCACCGTCTCGAAGGACCTGCCCTTCGCCCTCAAGCGCTTCTGCGCCGCCGAGGGCATCGAGAAGGTCATCACCACCTCCGACTTCCGTTCCGACGCCTTCGGCAAGGCCTACGGCACCCTCATCCAGGACGGCCCCCTCGCCGGCCTGCACGCCCGCGCCGTCGTCGTGATCGGCAAGGACGGCAAGGTCGTGCACTCCGAACTCGTGCCCGAGATCGGCAACGAGCCCGACTACGAGAAGGCTCTCGCCGCGCTGCGGTGACGAGCGGGAAGGCCGCACCGGGCCGCCCCTTGCCCTGCACCGTTCCCGTGCGCAATCGCGCACGGGAGGCACGCCACACCCGACCCGCACCGCGTCGATCGCGCGCCCTTCCGATCACAGAGCCGCAACCCGCCGTCGCCCCGCGCTCGATCCCTCAGACGCGCGCGGCCAGCCGCTGCGCACTTGCTCGCTGCCGCCCCGCGCACCGATGACCGCGCGGGCGAGCCCCGGTGCTTGGTCGGCCGGACTCGCACCAGGCACACGGTCGGCACTCGTGCCCCGGCACCTGGTTGACACGCTCTCGTTTCCGGCCACCTGTGGCACCGCCCGTTCCTGTGCACCGATCACGTGCGCCGTCAACGCTCGTGATCGAGACCGCGCCTCCCGACGAACACGCCGCCCGCCATCACGCCCGCCGCGTCACCCATCTGCGCGGACACGAGCGTCAACCATGTAACCGCGTCGGACCGACCACGTACCCGAGCCCCCCCCCTCCTCACATCCTCAACTCCAACACCTCCTCATCCTCGAACAACCGCTCCATCAACCGGTCGTGTGCCGCGTGCGTGCCCACCGCCTCCCACACCCCCACCATCTGGTCGCCGCGCTTCATCTCCTTGTGGTTCCGCACCCGCAGCCCGCACTCCCCGAACACTGCCTCCAGTCGGCGGAACATCTCCGGCCTCCGGCGGCACACCACCTCGTACGTCCGCGTCTCGCGCAGTGCGTCGATCGGGCGCTCCAGGTACGGGAACACCCACAGCACCACCAGCGTGATCACCGTGCCCGCCGCGGCCAGCCCGCACTGCCCGGCGCCGAAGCCCACCCCGAGCGCCGCGCTCACCCACACGATCGCCGCGGTCGTCAGCCCGGTCACCCGCACGCCGTCGCGCAGGATCACGCCGGCCCCCAGGAAGCCCACGCCGCTGACCACGTTCGCCGCGATGCGCGTCGGGTCCCGGTCGTAGGTGATCGCGATCTTGTGCGACACGATCGTGAAGAAGGCCGCGCCGACGCAGATGAAGATGATCGTGCGGAAACCCGCGGCGCGGTCGCGGTACTCACGCTCGCCGCCGATCAGTGCACCGGCCACGGTCGCGCACAGCAGCTTGATCAGGTCGTCGCCGGCGATCGCGAAGTGGTTCGCGATCTCCTGCGCCGGAACGGCGAAGTCCAACGCGTTCATCGCGGGCGCGGACTGTAGGGCGCGCCCTGCCGGAATCGCCACCGCGTCCCCATACCCTGATCCGGCTGGACGCCGCGCCCTCCCGTCGGAAACGATACGCCGCGTGTCGGCCTCGCCTCTGCGCCCCCTCCTCGGCGTCGTCCACCTCCTGCCGTGCCCGTCGTCGGCGCGCGGCAGCCCCGACGTCGAGGCCATCATCGCCGCCGCCCTGCGCGACGCGCGCGCGCTCGCCGACGGCGGCGTCGACGGCATCGTGGTCGAGAACTTCGGCGACGCGCCGTTCCACAAGGGCACGCGCGACGACCCCGTCCCCCCGGACGTGGTCGCGACCCTCGCGATCGTCGCGCGCGAGGTGCGCGCCGCGACCGGCCTGCCGCTCGCGATCAACTGCCTGCGCAACGACGCCTGCGCGGCGCTCGGCATCGCCGCCGCGACCGGCGCGCGCTGGGTGCGCGTCAACGTGCTCGCCGGCGCGATGCTCACCGACCAGGGCGTGATCGAAGGCGAGGCGGCGCGCGTGCTCGCCTACCGGAAGCAGCTCGGCCGCGACACGAAGATCCTCGCCGACCTGCTCGTCAAGCACGCCGTGCCGCTCGCGCCGGTCGACCCGCTCGTCGTCGCGCGTGACCTCGCGGCGCGCGCAGGTGCCGACGCGCTCATCGTCACGGGCACGCGCACCGGCGCTGCCGTCGACGCCGACTTCCTGCGCCGCGTGAAGGCCTCCGTCGGCGGGTTCCCGGTGTGGATCGGCTCCGGACTCTCCGAGGCCAACGCGGCCACGCTCTGGCCGCAGTGCGACGGCGCGATCGTCGCGAGTTCCCTCAAGACCGACGGGCGCATCGATGCCCCGATCGACGCCGCGCGCGTGCGCCGGCTGCGGGCGCTGTGTCCGCCGGGGTGACGCGTCCTGCGGCAAGCGGCGTCCGCGACGCACGACCCGTCCCACGCCGGGTGCAACCTCGCCGCTGGTGAGCCCGGCCCCCCGGCCGTGCTCTGCTTACGCACTCGTGCGTCCACGGTCGGCTCTCCCCATCAGCGCGGACCCGCAGGGAACGCGCGCGATCGCGGACGCTCACTGGCGCAGGTCCACCTCGCAGGTCGCGCCACCGTCCGCGATCCTCCCGGACCTCCGCACCATCCTGACCGCGCTCCGGGTCGCGACGATCCAGAGCACCGCGTCAGTCCGAATGTGCTCCACTGCGAAGCGTCCGTCCCGCCAGTCGACACCGCTGATGTGTCGCTCCATCGAGATGCCGAAGACACCCGCGTCGCGCTCGTATGCTGCTGAACGCCGAGACGTTCTCCACGTCAGCATCAACGACACCGACGGCCTCCACCAGCTCGCGCATGGGGGCCTCTGCGGGCAGGCGAACCGTCATTCGTTCACCATTCACCTCTGCCTGCGGCCAGAACATCCGCATCTTGCTGCGCGGATGCTCGATGAGCCACACGTAATCCGGGGTCAACCACCGAGCCTCGGCCCGGATCCCACGGACGTCACGCCCTGACGCAAGAAGGACCGGCGCACCGACACCCTGCGCGCGCGCAGCCGCCTCCGTTCCCGATCCGACCAGTCACGCGCGTGGCCAGCAGACGCCGGCGCGCGCGGTCGGACCACCCCACGACCCGCGGCCCCGCCAAGCATCTGGGCGTCCCAGCACGGCTCTCCAAACCACGCACCCCGACACCGAGAGCGCGGAACACCGCAAACGCGCCCCTTCGCGACCTCGCCGATGCCGCGCATCATGGTCAAGCTCACGAAATGACCCGGACGACGGCCTCGCCGTCCCCGGCCACAACCCACCATGCGCGCCTTCACTCTCGCCTTCGTCCTGCCGCTCGCTCCCGCCGCAGCCCAGTTCGACTTCAAGTTCGACCGCTTCTCGCCCGGCCGCCTCGGCGAGCCCTTGTCGCTCGCGTTCTCCGGTGCTCCTGCGAACACGACTCTCCTGTTCCTCATGTCGACGACCGCGGGCCCCCTGCCGCTCTCCCTGGTGAGCCCGGGCGACACGCGTTCGCTCGAAGTGGGCATCGACCTCGCACACGTCTGGTTCGCTACGCCCACCGGCTCCGGCACGGGGTCGATCACCCTGCCGGTGCCGGCGAACCCGGAGCTGCACGGCCTGACCCTGCGCTTCCAGACCGTGACGTTGCCGGGGACGACGTTCCTGATCGACAAGATCAGCAATCCCCTCGCCGCGCAGTTCGGCACGCCCGACCGCGCGACGCGCCTCGCCGCGTCGCTGACCACCGCGCGCTCGCTCGGCAGCATCACCGGGCACGACATGAACCACGAGGTCGTCTTCGGCGGCGGCGGCGCCGGTTCGATCCTCAACCCGGTGGCCCTCGACACGAGCGAAGTGCTCGACGTACGCCGCCTCACGGTGCGCCCCGGTCCGCGCCTGACCACGGCCCGCGCGCTCGCCGCGACGGTGCCGCTCGCCGACGGCCGCACGCTGGTGTGCGGCGGCGTCGACGCGAACGGCAACGTGCTGCGCAGCGCCGAGGTCTACGACCCCGCGCAGCGCGCCTTCGTGCCGGTCGGCAACATGCTCACGGCGCGCTGTCTGCACGCCGCGACCCGCCTGCAGGACGGGCGCGTGCTCGTGGTCGGCGGCACCACCGTGTTCACCGATCCGGTCGGCGCGCTCGCGAACGCGCAGTCGTCGGCGGAGATCTTCAACCCGGCGACCGGGACCTGGAGCAGCGCGGCCGCCGCCTACACGCGCCTGCTCGCGCCTGCCCTCGACACGTTGCCCGACGGCCGCGTACTCCTTTCCGGCGGCTTCGAGGTGCAGGTCATCATCATCCCGCTGCCGATCGGCGCAGTGAGCAGCTGCCGGATCTACAACCCGGCGACCGGCACCTGGTCGAACGCGCCGAACATGCGGACGGCGCGCGCGCTGCACGACACGACGACGCTGCTCCTTCCGAACGGGGACCTGCTGGTCACCGGCGGCGCGACCTCGGGTCCCGACCTCACCCAGGCGACTCCGATCGCGAAGGCCGAGATCTACCGCGTGTCGAGCAACACGTGGACCGCGCTCCCCGACATGCTGCAGCCGGTGCTCGGGCACTCGCTCTTCCTGCTCGGGAACCGCGCAGTCGTCGCAGGCGGCGCGCAAGGCACGCTGACCGCGATCACCGCGACTGCCGCGGTGCAGGCACTCGACCTGACCGGCCTCACGTGGTCGCCGCTCCCGCCGCTGAACGAGGCGCGCGGCGGCCAGGGCACCGTGGTCACCAACGACGGAATGGCCGTCCTACTCGGCGGCCAGGGTTCATCGGCCGCGCTCGCCACCATCGACGCGATCCGCTGAGCCCTCCGTCGCCCCGCCGAAAGGCGGCGGCATCTGCCGGTGACGCCGACAGACCGCCTGTGCTCGGGGGTGGCGGCGGTCTGCGTGCCCCCCCACCGCCCTGAGCTCTTGCAGCGGGCAGCTATCGGCCCTGCACGTGTGGGCCTCGCTGCGCATCGGCCCCGCGCCGCGCGCTTGGTGTGAGATCGACGACCGCTCGGGACGTGTGGTGCCGGGCCTGCGCGCTCGACTCCTCGGTGAGCCGCCGGGTCATGTCCCGGCATGCCTTGCAGAGGGGGCCATGCCGGTCACCCGGTCGGGCGTACGAGCCAGCCCGTGATCCTGCGGCTCTGAGAGCGAGCGCCGCAGGACCGGCGCGTCGCCATGCGCGCCGGCGCGCGAACGTCGCCGCGGGCGGGAGGCAGGAGCACTCCGCAAAGCGATGCCGGATCCGATCACGAACGTCGCCCAAGGGGACAGGGCGCGGCGGCCGCGCACTATGCTGCGGCGATGCGATGGCTCGTCGTCGGCGCCGCATTGCTGGCGCAGTTCGCTGCAGCACAGGTCCAGATCCGGGTGTTCGCGCACACCGACCTCGTGGTCATGGACCAACGCATCCCGCGGGATACCGACATCTCCGGAAGCGCGGCCTTGAGCTGGTCGAGCCGTCCCCTGTCCCCGGCGAGCGCGCACATGACCGTCACCGTGGGGCAGTCCTCGGTGGTGTTCGAGGACGCAATCAGCTCCGTGTTGCCGAATCCGCCGACCATCGCGCCGCACAAGATTCGCGTCGAGCTGACGAGCTCGGTGCCACTGAACGGCACGCTGCGCTTCGAAGCGACGGAATCCGGCGGTTCCGGCTACGGCGTCGACGTGCGCAATGACGGCAGCTCCGAGCTCACCAACGCGCCGCCCTCTGCCCATCCCGGCGTCTACGAAGAGACCCTGACCGTGACGCTCGCCGGCGTCGTGGTCGTCGTCACGACCTGGGCCGGCCCGCCCTTCGTGGGCGGCCCCTACACGGGGCATTCGCACACACGCCTGAGTTCGTGTCGAACCCGTCCGTCGTCACCCGCACGGGCGCGGCCTGCGGTGTCGACCTGAGCGCGCGCTTCGTCCAACGGCCGGACTCCGGTCTGAACCGGAGTTGTGAGTTCTCCGCCGAGAACGCCCCGGTGACGCCGCTCGCAGCGTTCGCGTTGGGTGCGGTGCCGATCAACGTCCCGCTCCCGCCGCACGGTTGCCCGCTGCGCACCTACGTCGTCGTGCCGCTACCGACCACCGTCACGCCCGCCGGCCGCGCCGACTTCCTGCTGCAAATCCCGGAAGGCATGTTCTCGGTGCGCGTACACATGCAGTTC
>DATGPD010000461.1:0-5836 GCA_035305285.1 Planctomycetota bacterium | reverse complement strand
CCAGCTTCGCGCGTTGTGCGGTGTCGCGTTGCTGCCGTCGCGGCGGAACTCGACCGCGTAGATCGACGCGTTCACGGTGGCCAGCTCGCTGCCGTCCCAGATCTGCTGGAAGCGGACCTCGCTGTAGCTGAACGGGTACTGGTGCAGGGCGAACCCCTCGACGTCGGTGCGGTCGGCGGGGACCACTCTGGTGGTCTGGGCGGCGAGGCCCGAGAGGGACAGCAGGCAGGCGCAGGTCGCGTGGCGCATGGCGGCGATCATGCCGGTCCGGGGCGACCGTGTCGCCCTGACGCGCACACCCCGCGCCCGGAGATGCGCACCGCACGCGTGGGGCGAACCGGCCGGGAGCACGGCGCCGGAGCGCAGAGCCCGATCGCGTCAGGCGTTTGCGTGCGCCGGCGCGCTTCCGCTCTGCCGGGCTGCCGCAGGGAGGGAAGGGAAGGAGCGCCGCGACCGTGCGCCGGCCGCGCGACCGGATGGCGAGCACCGGCGGCCGGGAAATCGACTCCCCGCCGGAGGGCCGAAGGGAGAAGCCGCGCGCGCCGGCGGTCGCTCGCGCAGCGGCGATCCGCCGCGCGGAGCCTTCCTTCCTTCAGCGCGGATCGACCGCGCGGTAGGCCGCGATCACCGCGGCCTCGCCTTCCTTGCCGGGTTTGCTGTTGCCGTGCTCCATGCCCAGGATCCCGGTGTAGCCCTTGGCGTGGATGTGGCGCAGGAGGTTGGCGTAGTGGATCTCGCCCGTACCCGGCTCGCAGCGTCCCGGGTTGTCGCCGATCTGGAAGTAGGCGATCTCGTTCCACGCCTGGTCGATGTTGCGGATCAGATGGCCCTCGCTGATCTGCTGGTGGTAGATGTCGAACAGGATCTTGCACGACGGGCTGTCGACCGCGCGGCAGATCAGGAACGCCTGCGCCGTCTTGTGCAGGAACACGCCGCCGTGGTCGCTCCACCAGTTGAGCGGCTCCAACACCATGACCAGCCCGCTCGGCTCGCACAGCTCCGCGGCCCGGCGCAGGTTGTCGATCACGTTCGCGGTCTGGTAGTCCCACTCGCGGTTGCGCTCGTACGCGCCGGGCACCACCGTGCACCACTTCGCCCCGACGCGCTCGGCGACCTCGACGGCGCGCTTGATGTCGGCGGTGATCCGCTCGCGTGCGGCCGGGTCGGCGCTCGTGAACGTCGGCTTGCCGAACTCGGCGTGCGCGACGAACACGCCCATGCGCATGCCGTGCTTGTCGAGCGCCGCGCGAATCTTCTCCTGCTCGGCGGGCGACCGGTTCGCCATCCAGTTGTCCTCCAGCGAGCGGAACCCCTGGTCGGCCATGAACGCGATCTGGTCGACGAGGTCGCGCCCCGCGGACTGCGCGAACATGTCGAAGTGCGGCGCGTAGTCGAGCGTGAACGGCGCGCCGCGCCCGGCGGCCCGGGACTCGGCGGCCCGGGACTCGGCGACGAAGTCGAGGGCGCCGGCCGCGCCGGCGGAGGCGAGCAGGAAGTCGCGGCGATCGAGGGTCATGGCCGCGGCAGGCTAACAAGCCCGCCGCGAAACCGCGCCTTCGCCGTGGCGCGGCGTCGGCGAAGGGCCCGGCGCGCCGTCCGGCCGCGGCCGGCGTCCACGGGACCGTCGGTCGGCCGCGTGGCATTCGCGCCGCCGCCCCTCTACCTTCGCGCGCATGGTCGAGCCTCAGGCGACGCGACGCCAGTTCCTCGCTTCCGGCGCGGCGGCCGCCGCGCTTCCGGCCCTGCGATCCGCGCGCCCGATCGGCCCCGACGACCTCGTGCGCGTCGGCCTCGTCGGCTGCGGCGGGCGCGGCACCGGCGCCGCGGCGCAGGCGCTCAGGACCGCCGGCCCGGTGCAGCTCGTCGCGATGGGTGACGCGTTCGCCGACCGCCTCGAGTCCTCGTTCCAGACGCTGCGCAAGAACGGCCGCGTGAGCGAACGGGTCCACGTCGACGCGAGCCGGCGCTTCACCGGCCTCGACGCGTTCGAGAAGGTGCTCGACTCCGGCGTCGACCTCGTGATCCTTGCCACTCCGCCGCACTTCCGGCCCATGCAGTTCAAGGCCGCGGTCGAACGCGGCGTGCACGTGTTCATGGAGAAGCCGGTGGCGGTCGACGGCTGGGGCGTGCGCATGGTCCTGGAGGCGGCCGAGGTCGCGCGGCAGAAGGGGCTCGGCGTCGGTGTCGGCCTGCAGCGCCGGCACCAGACCGGCTACCTGGAGCTGATGAAGCGCGTGCACGACGGCGCGATCGGCGACATCGTCGCCGCACGCTGCTACTGGAACATGGGCAGCCTCTGGTCGGTCGAGCGCAAGCCGGGCATGTCCGACATCGAGTGGCAGCTGCGCAACTGGCTGTACTTCACCTGGCTGTCGGGCGACCACATCGTCGAGCAGCACATCCACAACCTCGACGTCATCAACTGGGCCAAGGGCGCCTACCCGGTGCGCGCGGTCGGCCTGGGCGGCCGCCAGGTGCGAACCGAGCCGCGGTTCGGCCACATCTACGACCACCACGCCGTGCACTTCGAGTATCCGGACGGCTCGTTCCTGTCGTCGCACTGCCGGCAGATCGACGGCTGCTGGAACTCGGTGTCCGAGCACCTGGTGGGCACCAAGGGCCGCGCCGACACCGCCGGCCGGATCCGGATCACCGGGGAGTCGCCGTGGGAGTTCGAGGGCGACGGGAACGACCCCTACCAGGCCGAGCACGACGACCTGATCGCCAGCATCCGCCGGGGCGAGCCGATCAACGAGGCCGAGTTCGGCGCCCGCTCCACCCTGACCGCGATCCTGGGACGCATGGCGACCTACTCCGGGCGGGAGGTGACCGTGGACGAGGCGCTCGCCTCGCCGCGCCTCGGCCCGACCGACTACGACGGCCCCTGGCCGGTGGCCCCCGTGGCGATGCCCGGACGCTGACCGGAGGGTTCCGGCCGGGCGCTACGCTCCGCGCCGGGTTCTGGCCGACAAGAACCAGACAGTGATGCTCGAGACCGCTCGCGACCAGTCGTTTCCCAAGCTGACGCAGATCTCGTTCTTCCTGCCCAACCGGGTCGGGTCGCTGCAGCGGGTCGTCCACGTCCTCGAGCAGGCGCACATCCAGATCTGCGCCCTGTCGATCCTCGACGCGCACGACCATGCCGTCGTGCGGATGGTGGTCGACAAGCCGCACAAGGCGATCGAGACCATGGGCACCGGCGGGCGGCAGGTGTGCACGTCCCAGCTTCTCGGCGTCGCGCTGCCCGGGGACGAGGAACACGGGGTCAGCCGCCTGCTCGCGACCATGGTCCGCGCCGAGCTGAACGTGATGTACATGTACACGATGCTGGTCCGCTGGCGGGACATGCCGGTGCTCGCAGTGCACGTCGACAACCTCGACGAGGCGGCCGCGGTCGTGCGCCGCGCGGGCTTCGAGCTGGTCGAGCAGGACGACCTGGAGAGCAAGTAGTCGGCGCCGCTCGGACGGGGTGGCACCCGACGACGGGCTCGTTCGAACCGCTCGGACGACGGTGGTCAGGAGGTTCTGCAGTGGGACCCAGCCCGGTGCACCGCCTCGGCTAGTGGTTGTGCAGGGCCGTCAGGGGGAGGGGGCATGATTCGCGAGCGTTGCTCTGGCCCTTCCCCCGGAGTCGCGCGCGCTCTTCATCCGTGCGCCACGCGCGTCGATTGTACGCGGCAGCTCACCTGACGGTTTGGCGCCGCTTCACAGCCTCCTCGTCAGGAACTTCCACGAAGCGGCGCCCCTTCAGCGCTCTGTCCAACGCGTCCCACTTGGCCTCCTGCTCGCCGACCATCGCCTCAGAGAGACGCACATCGTGGGCGCGAACCCTGTCCGGGATCGCTGCTCGATCTCGCTCACGGAGCTCTGACCATCTCAATTCCTTGGGATTCGCGAGCGGATCGAGCATGGGCTGCTCTGCGCTGGCAGTGATCTGGCAAGCGCGTTTCCCTTCCTCGGTGTCGAGCCGTCCCAGCCAGTCATCCACCATGTAGCGACCCAGATCGACCGACCGATTCGACGTCGCCCTCTCTCGCTTCGGGTCGGGTTCCGAATCGACGGACGGCTCGGCCTGCTCTCGCGAGGGAGGAGCCGTGAGCGTCGCCGGAGGTTGGACTTCCACGACCGCGTGTTCGGCGTAGCCACGCGCGGCGCTACCGCTTCGGCAGCTCGACGCGCTTCTCGCCGCCCGGCTGTGGGACGGGGCCGCCCTCCTTGGCGACGCGCTCCTTCATGATCGGGATCAGCTCGCGCAGGCGCTGCGCGCGGTTGCCGGGTGACGGGTGGGTGCTCAGGAACTCGGGCGGGCCGCCGCCGCCGAGCGCCGCCATGCGCTCCCAGACCCGCGGCGCGGCCTCGGGGTCGTAGCCCGCGCGGATCAGGAACAGGAGCCCGATCTCGTCCGCTTCGGACTCGTGCTTGCGGCTGTACGGCATCAGCACGCCGAACTTCGTGCCCGCGTTCAGCGCCGTCATGATGCCCTCCATGGCGGCCGGCTGCAGGTCGGCCAGGCTGAGCCCGGCGCCCACCAGGCTGAGGCCCGCTTCCGCGAAGGTCCCCTGGCTCACGCGCTCGTTGCCGTGCTTCGACGTCGCGTGCGCTACCTCGTGGCCGAGGACGACCGCAAGCCCGTGTTCGTCCTCGACCACCGGCAGCAAGCCGGAGTACACCGCGACCTTTCCGCCCGGCAGGCAGAACGCGTTGACCACCTCGGGCGCGTCCAGCAGGCGGAACTCCCAGTCGAAGTCGCGCCCGGACGCGGCGGCGATCTTCCGGCCCACCCGCTGCACCATCTCCGCCTCCGGCGTGCCGGTGATCACGCGGTACTCCTTGCACGCTTCCTCGTACGCCTGCAGCCCCATCGTGGTCATCTGCTCCTCGGGGAAGAGCGTGAGCTGCCGCCTTCCGGTCTCCGGCACCGTCTCGCAGCCCGGCAGGAGCAGGAAGTGCGAGCACACCAAGAGCATTGCGGAACGGTTCATGCCCGGAGTGTAATCGTGGGCGCCATGGACGCCGTCCCGCTCGACTGGCAACGGGCCTACCGCGAGGGCGTCACGCCGTGGGACCTGCGCGGGCCCACGCCGGCCCTCCTCGCCCTGCTGCACGGGCCCGTGCTCGTCGAGGCGGGCGTGCGCAGCGGCGCGCGGGTCGCGGTCCCCGGCTGCGGCCGCGGGCACGACGTGCGCGTGTTCGCCCAGCGCGGCTTCGACGTGACGGGCTTCGACATCGTCCCCGACGCAGTCGAAGAGGCACGTGCGCTGCTTTCGCTCAACCGCGTGCGGGCGCGCGTGCTCTGCCGCGACGTGCTCGGGCTCCTGCCCGAGTTCGAAGGTTCGTTCGACCTCGTCTACGACTACACGTGCTACTGCGCGCTGCGCCCGTACCTGCGCAGCTCGTACGCGCGCGTGCTCGCCGGGCTGCTGCGGCCGAACGGGCTCGTCCTGCATCTGGCGTTCCCGATGCGCGCGGACGCGGCCGGCAAGGACGGACGACCGCCGTACCTGATCACGGTCACCGACCTGCACGAGAGCTTCGACGCGTGCTTCGCGCTCGAACGCGAGCTGCCCGCCGAGGACAGCGTGCCCGAGCGCCGGGGCGCGGAGCGCTGGTACCTGTGGCGCAAGCGCCGCGAGCAGTGAGGCACGGCACGACAGTGAAGGGCGCGCCGGCCGCGGCGGCCGGCCGGGCATCGGACGACGCGCGCGCCGGCGATCGCCTTCCCCGGTCCGCCACCACCTAGCGGCGTGTATCGCCTGCTGCGCAGCCTGCTGTTCCTGCTGCCCGCGGAGCGGGCGCACCACGTCGCGATGGGGATGCTGCGCGCGGCGTGCGCGAC
>DATGPD010000460.1:0-3580 GCA_035305285.1 Planctomycetota bacterium | reverse complement strand
GCGCGTTGTACTGGCACCCGCCCACCGCCACGGCCAGCACGGCGAGCACGACGACGACCAGGAGGGCACCGCGCACGGCACCGCGTTCTCGGGCTGCATGGGATCGCATGAACGCATTCCTAAGACGGCAAGGGGGTGGCGCCACGGGCGGTCCCGTCAACCGTCGAGCGCCGCTTCGGTGAGCCCGTGCACCACGAGCACCGCGGCGTAGACCGCGATCGCCGCGGGAAGGAGCACCCGGGTCAACCGGAACCGCACGTGGCGGAACAGGAACGCCCCGACGACCAGCGTGATTCCGATCTTGGCCGCGGTGAAGGCCGGCGCGCCGCCGGCGGCCAGCGCGCCGCGCAGGAGCGGGTTGGCCTCCTCGACGCCGCGCGCGAGGTGGGCGAGCGTCCACCACCAGTCGACCACGGCGAGCAGGAGCAGCGTGCCGACCGAGAGCGCCTCGCCCTGCGTGCAACGATCGACATGGATGTCGTAGACCTCGCCCGCACGCCGGCCGCCCCGCCGCCGCCCGACGAACACGTAGCGCGACAGCATCGGGGTCGGCCGCCGGCGGCGGTCGCGGCTCTGGCGCGCGTCCATGCGGGCAGCTTGCCAGAACGCGCGGGCCGGTAAAGCGCCCTACGTCGCCGTGGGGCGGCGATGTGGCCAACACGGGCGGCGGCAGCTCCTTCGACGCAAGCAGCCTGGTCGCCTCGCTGCCGAGTACCGTGGCGGCCGTCGGCGGTGACGTCGACGCCGATGGTCGGGATGACCTCGTCACCCTCTGCGAGGGCGGGCGCCAAAGCACCTTGCAGGTCCACCGCAACGTCGGAGGACAGGCACTCACCGTGCTGAGCAATGGTGTCCGGCAGCCGCTGACCTTCGGCGCCGACAAGCTGTACCTCGCCGACGGGGACGGCGACGGCGACCTCGACCTGCATGCCGCGGCCGGCGCCTACGGCCATCCCATCCGCTACTGGTTCATCCCGAACACGACACACCACCTCGAAACCAAGCCGCCGCTGCGCGTCGGTGGGACGTTGGTCTACGACCCGCGCAGCGCTTCGCGCACCAGGCTGACGAACTGGATGGACGACGTCGTCGTGCGCGGACCCGCGCCCGCCACCGGCGGGCGCGCCCGGCTACGCGTGCAGCTTGCCGACGGCGCGCTCCACCGCCCCCACCAGCGTCCCGTCGCGCAGCATCGCGTCGATCGCGGCGATGTCGGGCGCGAGGATCCGGTCGCCGCGCAGGGGGGCGACCCGCCGACGCACGACGGCGTGCGCCGCGGCCACGCCCTTGCCGGGACGCAGCGGCTCGCCGACGTCGAGGCCCTGGCACGCGGTCAGCAGCTCGATCGCGAGCACGCGCGAGGTGTTGTCGACCACCATCGCTGCGTGCCGTGCGGCGGTCACCCCCATCGACACGTGGTCTTCGCGGTTCGCGGAAGTGGGGATCGTGTCGACGCTGGCGGGATGTGCGAGCGACTTGTTCTCCGAGGCGAGCGCGGCGGCGACCACCTGCGGGATCATGAACCCGCTCTCCAGCCCGGGCTCGTGCGCGAGGAACGGCGGCAAGCCGGAGATGTCGGGGTTGACCAGGTTCTCGATCCGGCGCTCGCTGATGTTGGCGAGGGTCGCGACGCCGATCGCGAGGAAGTCCATCGCCTGGCTCACCGGCTGGCCGTGGAAGTTGCCGGCGGACACGACCTCGCCGTCGGGGAACACCAGCGGGTTGTCGGTGACCGCGTCGGCCTCGACGCGCAGCACCTCGCGGGCGAACGCCAGCGCGTCCTTCGCCGCGCCGTGCACCTGCGGCGCGCAGCGCATCGAGTAGGCGTCCTGCACCTTCCCGCAGTGCGCGTGGCTGCGCAGGATCTCGGAGCCGACCAAGAGACGGCGGACGTTCGCCGCGGTGCGCTCCTGGCCGCGGTGCGGGCGCACCTCGTGCACGCCCTTGCGGAACGGCCGCGCGGACGCGCGCAGCGCCTCGATCGTCGTCGCGCACGCGATGTCGGCCGCCTTGCTCAGCAGCTCGGCGTGCGCGAACGCCATCAGGCCGATCGCGGTCATCACCTGCGTGCCGTTGATCAGCGCGAGACCCTCCTTCGCGGTCAGGCGCACCGGCGCGATCCCGGCGACCTCGAGCGCGCGCCGGCCCGACAGCCGGCGGCCCGCATCGTCGAGCACCTCCCCCTCGCCGAGCAGCGGCAACGCCATGTGCGCGAGCGGCGCCAGGTCGCCCGAGGCGCCGACGCTGCCCTGGCTCGGGATCGCCGGGGTCAGGCCGGCGTTGTAGAGCGCGATCGCCGCGTCCAGCAGCTCGGGCCGGACGCCGCTGTAGCCGCGCGCGAGGTTGTGGATGCGCAGGCCGAACGCGAGGCGCGCGGTCGGCACCGGGAGCAGCTCGCCGACCCCGGTCGCGTGGCTCAGGATGAGGTTGCGCTGGAGCCGCTCGGTCTGCTCGCGCGGGATCGACACGTTCGCGAGCTTGCCGAACCCCGTGTTCACACCGTACACGGTGGCGCCCGAGGCGATCGCGCGTTCGATCACGGCGCGCGACGCGCGCACCCGCGCGCGGGCCGCCCCGGCGAGGCGGATCCTGGTGTCGGGCTCGCGCAGGGCGAGCACGGAAGCGAGATCGTCGAACGGGTCGCCGACGGACAGGGTGCGCGGCACGGCGGCGTTGTAGCGCTCCGCGCCGCCGGCTCCAGCGCTTCCGGCCGTCAGCGCGGCGACAGGCTGAAGTAGAACTGCCGGCGGTCGTCGGTCTCCTCGTAGAGCACCGGCCAGGCGAGGTCCATCGCGAGCGGCAGGTTGAGCCCCGGAATCGTGATCCGCAGCCCGAACCCGACCGCCAGGCGCGGCTCGGCGAAGTCGGAGCTGGTCAGCGACGAGCCGAGCAGGCCGAAGTCGGACAGCAGCACGCCGCGGATGATCTCGGTTTCGAAGAACTGGCCGGCGAGGCGGGTCGAGAACAGCGGGAAGCCGTACTCGACGGTGGCGAGGTAGCGCGCCTCGCCGCCGGTCGGCTGGCCGAACTGGGTCGGGCCGGCGCGCTCGCGCCCGAACCCGCGCAGGATCGCGCCGCCGATCGCGCCGCCGCCCATGTAGAAGCGCTCGGTCGGGAACACGTCGCGCGTGTTGTTGAACGTGTCCGCGAACTCGAACGCGTTGCGGATGTACAGCACGTGGCGCCGCTCGCGCTCGTCCTCCCACAAGGGCACGTACACGGCCCCGGTCACGCCGGCGCGGAAGAAGTCGGCGCTGCCGCCAGCGGGCCGCCGAACAGCTCGTAGTACGCGCGCGCGTCGACCCCCTCGGTCGGCCGGTAGGGGCGGTCGAGGCTGAACCAGCGGATGTCCGCGCCGAGGGCGCGCAGCTCGTTACTGCCCTCCTCGTCCCACACCAGGCGCGGCGCGTTGGGGTCGATGTCGCGCACGCGCACGGTCTCCAGCGTGGCATTGATGCCCACCCGCAAATGCTCGCCGAACGCGCGGTCGAACCCGATGCTGCCGCCGAACGTGCCGGCGGTGAACGCCTCCCACAGGCGGCGCGTGTGGTAGCCGCGCACGCGCAGACCGATCGTGTCG
>DATGPD010000459.1:0-8804 GCA_035305285.1 Planctomycetota bacterium | reverse complement strand
CTGTTGCCGCCGCCCCCGCCGCTGCTCTGCTTCTCCATCTCCTCGACCTGCTCGATGATCTTCTGCAGCTTGGCGATGACGTCCTCCTGCCGGCGTTGCGTCTCCTCGCCGGTGTCCGTCTTGCGGATCCGCCGCTCGACGCCGCCCATCGTGTCCGCGATCTCGTGCAGCGGGTTGATCTTGCTCTCCAGCTCCGCGATGAGCTGCGCGGCGCTCGCGCGGTAGCGCTCGGGCGCGTCGGGGAAGAGCTGCACGAACTCGCGCAGGACGCCGGCCGCCGCCTCGCGCTCGGGCACGCGGGCGAGCGCACTGCCGTAGAAGAACACCACCTCGCCGTCGAACGGCGAGACGTTGCGGTCGTGGCGCAGGTACTCGGTGAACACCTCGACCGCGCCCTCCGGGTCGTCGACGTCGAGGAACGCGCGGCCGAGCCAGTAGCGCGCGTGCGCGCGCACGTGCGGCTGCTGGGACTCGGCGATCAACGCGGCGAGCGACAGCACGCCGCGCGGGTCGGCGCCCTCCAGCTCGGCGAGCGCGGCGGCGTACTTCGGGAACACCGCGCGCAGCAGCTCCTCGGCCGCGGCGCCGGCCGACTCCTCGGCGGCCTGCGCGTGGAAGCGCTGCACCTGCGCGTCGGTCGCGCCGGCGGCCTGGATCGCCTTGACGAACGCCTCGCGGTCGAACGGCCGGAAGGGGTTCGGCGTGTCGTCCTGCGCGGGAACCGCGAGGACCGCGGCGAACAGCGCGACGGCGCGGATCACCGCGGTTCGCCCGCCCCGCGGGCCTCCTCGTTCTGGTTCAGCTTGTCGGCGAGCTTGCGGGTCAGGTCCTCGACCTTGCCCTGCTTGCGCGACAGCGCCTGCGCCGACGCCTTCGCGTCCGCCTCGGTGCGCCGCTCGGCCGGCACGCGACCGTCGTACTCCTTGGTCGCCTTGGCGACGATCTGCTGCATCTTCTGGATCAGCTTCAGCTCTGCGGACAGGGGCACGAGTGGCGGCGGACCGCCGCCATTCCCACCGTTTCAATGCCCGCCGCCTTCTTCGATCTGTTTGCGTAGGGCATCGAGGAGCATCGTCATCATCTCCTCGATCTGCCGCTGCATCTCCTGCGTGGTCGCGCCCGTGTCGCACGCGGTCAGCCGGTCGGCGACCGTGGTCAGGTCGGTGCGCAGCTCCTCGAACAGGACCGGGTAGGTTGCGGTCGTCCCGTCCTCCTCCAGCAGCTTCAGCGCGTCGTGCGCCTGCGAGGCGAGCCACGTCTCGCCCTCGGCCTCCTTGGCGCAGCGCTCCTTGATCGACGCCGGCACGGTGTCGGCCGCGGTCAGCGCCTCGCCCTTCAGCCGGTCGGTCACCTTGGTCAGCGCGCTGATCTCGCGCTGCTTGGCGAGCATCGCGGCGAGCCGCTCCTCCAGGGCGCGCAGGACCTGGTCCTGCATCTCCTGGCGGAGCTGCGCGAGGGCGTCCTCCAGCTCCTTCTTCGCCTGCTCCAGCTCGTCCTGCGCGTCTTGCTGGTCCTGCTTCGCCTTGGCCGGCCTGCGCTCCTTGAGCTGCCCGGCGGCGGCCTTCTGCTTGGGCACCGACTGCTGGACGTTCTTCTTGCCCGGCGTCGGCTTGCCCTGCTCGCCCTGCTCGCTCGCCTGCATGTCGTCGGCGAGCTTCTCGGTCGCGACGCGCGTCTGCTCCTGCGCCTTGATCTGCTGGTCGAACGGGATCTGCAGCAGCCGGCGGCGCGCCTCTTCGCTCAGCTTGTCGAGGTCGCCGAGCGCCTCCTGCAGCTTGGCGATCGCCTTGTCCTGGTCTTCGAGCGAGGACTCGGGCTTGTTCGCCTGCAGCTTCTGCTGCGCCTGGGCCATCGCCTGCGCGGCACCCTGGCAGGACCCGGCGCAGTCGCACGAGCCTCCCTGGCTCGCGGCGTCCGCCTTGCCGTCTGCCTTGTTCTCCGAACCCTTCTCGGGATCCCCGGCTTCGCCGGACTTGCCCTCCTTGCCTTCCTTCGCGCTTTGGTCGGCTTCCTTGTCCTTGTCGGCCTTGGCGAGCTTGTCGAGGCGCTCGGTCAGTTCCTCGGCCAGCTTGCGCAGCTCGCCCTGCTTGTCGGCCAGCTCGGGCGCCTTCTCGCCCACCGACAAGCCGGCGTCGTTGGTCGCCGCACGCAACTTGGTCTGCTGCTCGAGCAGCTCGCCGACCTTCGCCTTCGCCGCTTCCAGCTCGCGCAGCTCGCGCTCGAGCGCCTCGGCCTCGGCCGAGGCGCGCTTGGCACGGGCCTGCTCGTCGATCAGCTTGTCGACGCGGTCGCGGAACTGGGTGAGCCGTTCGATCTCCTCGAGCAGCTTCTCCAGGTCGACGTCCTTGTTCTGCAGCAGGGTGATGAGGTCCTCGATCTCGCGCTTCACCTCGCCCATCCGCTCGAGCGCCTCGTCCCAGCGCTCGGCCTGGAGCAACACGCCGACCCCGTCGAGGTCGTCCTGGATGCGCGCCTCCTGCACGTGACGGTTGCCGAGCCGGAGCACGCGACTCTCCTCGGGCGCGGTCGTGGACAGGATCACCTGCAGCTCCTGCATCTTGCGGTGCAGGGCGGCGAACCGCTGTCTCGCCTGCTCCTGCTTCTCTTGAACCTCCTGGCCGAGCAGGCTGCCGGCGAACAACGCCACGGCAACGAACACTCCGATCCAGCGCATGTCGTGCTCCGTGCTTACTTCCTGCCGCCATCCTGTCCGGATGGCGACTTGTCCTTGTCGTCGCGCGACGTTCCGAAGATGTCGGAACCCGCTTCGCTGCGGCGCTTGCTCACCTCGTCGGTGTGCGTGTCCCACAGCTTAAGGAACTCGCGCCACCCGGCGATGACGGCCGCGAGCCCCTCGGCTTGCTGCATCTGTCCCAGGATGCGCACGATCTTGTCGGCAATGGCGTCGTAAGTCGCCAGAGCTACTTGTCTTAGGTCTTCCTGTCCGGCGTTGGCAAAGGCTTCGGTCGCCGAGGCTGCCGATGGGAAATCCTCCGTCGAGAGCAAGAGGAGCGGCTGCACCACCCGCTCGCGCGCCGGCCGGAGGTCGGACGCCTCGACCAGACGGTTGTTGAGCGCCTCGTCGAGGGTCTGCGCGTAGCTCTGCGCGATCACCGCGGCGCGCGCGCCGAACTCGCGCTCGCCCTTGGCGAGCTGCAGCAGCTTCTGCCGCGCGGCCTGCGCGCGCGGGTCATCGGCGCTCGGGCCCAGCGTCTCGGCGAGCTGCGCGCGCGCCGCGCGTTGCTGGTTGAGCAGGCCTTCGAGCTGCCGGCGCAGCTCCAGTTGCCGGCGCTGCAGGTCGGCGGACAGCTCCTCGGGGCTGACCACGCGGAACACCGCGGGCTCGCCCTCGGTGACGTGCGGCGCGTCCGGGCCGAAGTTGTCCGCCGCGTCGAAGCGCAGCGCGAACGTCTGTCCGGGCCGCGCGCTGCCGAGGTCGCGCAGGTCGACGACGACCTCGGCGCGCAGCTCGCGCTCGCCCGGCACGAAGGCTTCGAGGCCCGAAGCGGCGAGCGGCGTGAACTCGGGCGGCGTCTCCGGCTCCGTCTCGCCGAAGTCGGCGCCGGCGGACGCCGACTCCGAGGCTTCGCCCGCCGGCCGGCCGCTCACCCGGTGCAACGCGGACACCCTGGTGAGGCCGAGGTCGTCGCGCACGATGAGTTCGACCGGGATGCGCGCGATCGCGGTCACCATCGAGCCGATGCCGCGCTGGCGCACGTCGATCGACGGCGCCTGGTCGGCGTCGACGCGCACGAACAGCCGCGGCGGCGAGCGTGCGCCGAGCCGGTCGAGGTCGACGACGTCGATGG
This sequence comes from Planctomycetota bacterium, assembly GCA_035305285.1. Classification (GTDB taxonomy): domain Bacteria; phylum Planctomycetota; class UBA1135; order UBA1135; family UBA2386; genus DATGPD01. The sequence continues at coordinate 4,995 of DATGPD010000459.1, read as the reverse complement.
TGATCGCCCCGGTCTCGTCCGGCACCAGCTCGCCGGACACGCGTCGCCGGTCGGGGTCGATCGACAGCGCGACGCGCTGCGCCTCGCCGACGAGCAGGAAGGCCTCCTGCACCGGCTTGTCGCTGCGCGCCTCGATCCGCAGGGTGCTGCCGCGGAGCACGCGCACGTCGGCGTCGGCAGCCGGCTCGACGAACTCGCCGCCGACGTAGGCCGGTGGCCGCACCGCGACCTTCACGTCGGCGATCACCGGCCGCTCGACCAGCTCGACGCGCAGTTCCTCGGTGATGCCGTCGCCGCCGTGCGCGCGCAGGACGACCGGCTCGAGCAGCGCGGACAGGGTCGCGCGGAACTCGGCGTCGCCGGTCAGGGTCATCGGCTCGCTGCCGCGCTCGCCGCCCGCGAAGCGCCAGCTCAGGCGCACCTGGTCGGGGATCTCGCCGGTCGCGGCGACCCGGACGGTCAGGTCGTCGCCCTGCGGCACGCGCAGGACGGGGTCGACGAACTCCAGCCGGGTGCGCCGCGGCCACTCCTCCGCGGACAGCAGGAAGCTGCGTGCGAACCACAGGCGCAGCGAGGCCGGGTCGAGGGCGGCCCACGCGATGCCCGCGCCGCCCACCAGCAGCAGCGCCGCGGCCCAGCGCAGCGTGCGCGCCCGGTCGAGCGCGTCGGCGTAGCGGATCGCAGCGGCACGCTCCTGCACCGTCCGGATCACCCGCTCGCGCATCTCCGCCGACTCGCCGCGCACCGCGGGCGCGCGCGCGAACTGCACCGCGCTGATCAGCGCCTCGCGCAGCGGCTCGTGCCGCTCGACCGCGAGCGCCAGCTCGTCGTCGGTCAGGTCGACGCGCAGCGGGCGGAACAGGCGCTGCTGCAGCACGCGCGCGACGACCACCGCGAGCACCGCCAGGAACGCGGCCCGGTAGCCCGTCTCCAGGCGGAACGTGCGGTCGAGCACGAAGCTCAGCAACGCGAACGCGGCGAGCGTGAGTCCGACGGCGGCCGTCGCTTCGATGACGATGCCCGTACGGGCGCGCGCGCGCAGCCGCGCGAAGCGTGCGAGGATCGCCGTCGTCATCCGGTCTTCACCACTTCACTCCACGGCCGCAGAGGGGCGCGCGACCGGTGAACGAGCGCGCGCGGACGGTATCCGGGAAGCACGGCCGCGGACAGGCCTGGGCCGGCAGCGATCGCGCCGCGCGTGCTCGAACGAGGCCGGCGCGGGGGCGGTTCGCTGCGGCATGCGGCGGGCGGGACGGCGAATCGCCCCGCGCGGCGGGGCGCGCCGCACCTGCGTCACGTTCCCACGCCGGACGCGGCGCGCACGCGGTGCACGCGGACCGCCGGCCCGAGGCGCTCGGAAGCGCGGTCGTCTCTCGGGGCGCGGGGGCAGGCATCGTCACATCAGGTTGAAGCGCTTGCGCAGCCACCACTCGGCGGCGAGGACGGTGACCAGCAAGACGACGGTCACCCACGTGTCCCAGATCGCGTGCGGCGTCAGGTAGACGTCGGTCGCGGTCAACGACGGCACGCGGCGCACGGCGTCGAGCAACTCGCCCGGGCTGCGCACGAGCACGCCGCCCTCGACGCCGGCGATCGCCGCGAGCGCGCCGGTGTCCACCGGCCCTTCGCTCTCGACCGCGGCGCGCACGACCTGCAGGGTCGCCGACGTGCCGCCCGGGGCCTCGACGCGCAGGATGCCGAGCGCGGCGGGCCGCAGCATCGCCTCGTAGCGGCCGGGCACGCCCTCCACCGGCGCGCACGCCAGCGGCGCCTCGCTGCCGTCGTCGCGCACGACCCGCAGGGTGATCCCGGGCTCGGTCGACGGCTCCAGGCGCTCGTTGCGCGCGTCCACCTCGACGCGCACCGCCTCGCCCAGCTCGACCTTGTCGGCCGCGAGCAGCACGCGGGTGCGCGCACCGCCGGCGCGCAGCCGGCCCTCGAACAGGTAGCGGATGCCCTTCACCCAGAACCGCTCGTAGGCAGTGCGGAACGTGCCGCGCCAGCGGTAGGTCTCGTCGGTCGCCGTGAACAGCACGCGGCCGGTGCCGACCGACTGGGTGGCGACGAGCGGCGACTCCTTGCCGTCCGCGGCGCGCAGGCGCGGGTTGCCGTGCGCGACGATGGTCACCGCCGCGGGCTTCGCCTTGATCACCGGGAACGACCAGTAGAACCCGGGCAGGCGGTCGAACACGGCGCGGCTCTCGTCGCGTCCGTCCGCCACGCCGGCGAGCGGGAGGTTGATCCCAAGCGGGGTCAGCGTCCACGGCCAGGCGACGTCATAGGCGTGGCCGAGGCCGGTGGTCTGGTCGGCGGTCGGCAGGTCCAGCTCGACGGGGAGCAGTTCGACGAGCGCCGCGGTCGGCGCCTCGGCGCGCGCGGCGGCGAGGGTGTGCTTCTCGCCCGCGACCCACCACAGGCCCGCGCCGTCGCGATCGATCTGGTCGCGCAGCAACGCGCACCAGTCGGGCGACAGTTTGCGCGAGTCGGGGTCGAGCAGGATCACGACGTCGTAGACCGCGAGTTCCTCGCGTTCGGTCGGCAGCTCGTCGAGGCGCGTGTCGCCGTCCTGCGGGAAGTCCGGGTCCGCGCTCTGCAGCCAGCACGCGACGTCGATCGTCTTGTCGCGGATCAGCGTGTCGCGCAGGATGCGGAACTCGGGCGACGGCCCGCCCGCGACCAGCAACACCCTGGTCTGCTCGGAGAGCACCTGCACGCGGGCGCGCCTGGCGTGCCGCTCGGGCACGCGCGGCTCGCCCGGGGGCGGCTGCACCTCGACCGTGTATTCGAACACGCCGGCGCGTTCGGCGGTCAGGTCGGAGAACGTGACGCGCGCGGTCGGCGCGCCCGGCGACAGCCGCACCGTCTTCTGCTGCACCGGCTGCGGCACGCCGCCCTCCTCGGCGGCCGTCAGGACCACGGTGACCTCCTGCTCGGGGTAACCCTGCTGGTACACCTCGGCGGTGATCTCGAACGGGTCCTTCTGGAACACGCGCTCCGGCACGTCGGCGCGCCGCAGCGCGGTGCTCTGCGTCTCGGAGGGATCGCCGATCGGCACGACGATCGTCTGCGCGACCTTGCGCTGCTGCAGGAGGCGGGCGACCTCCGCCGGCTGCGGGCCCAGGTTGCGCCGACCGTCGCTCAGCAGGACGACCGCCGCGACCGCGGCCTCGCGGCTGCGCTCCAGTGCGGCGCGCACCGCGGCGCCCGGATTCGAGTGCCTGCCCTCCGGCGCGAGGGTGCTCAGATCGGGCAGCTCCAGGTCGGGCGCGCCCTCCTTGCCCGGGACGGTGACGACCGGCAGCGGCTCGAGCCCGGTCGCGAACGCGTAGGCCGCGAGCCGGTTCTTGCCGGCCAGCTCGCGCAGCACCGCGGCGTCGTCGTGCTGCAGCAGCGCCTTCGCCAGCTCCAGCCGCGTACTCGACGCCGGGTCGGCGACGCCGAGGGCGCGCCACGCGTTCGCGACGTCCTGCACCTCGTCGCGCCGCCACGCGTCGACGTGGCCCATCGACTGGGAGGCATCGAGCAGCAGGATCGCCTGTCCGGGACGGACCTCGCGCTTGACCGCGACCAGACTGGGCTCGAACAGCACGAGCACGGCGAGCAGCACCGCGAGCGCGCGCAGCGCGGCGAGCAGCAGGCGGCGCCCGCGCCCGAGGTCGCCGCGGTGGCGCCGGTACAGCCAGAACACCAACCACAGCGCGCCGGCGCACAGCGCGAGCACGAGCACCGCCATGCCCCCGGAGGGGAACGACGCCAGCTCGAGGCGCAGCTCGGTCCCCTCTTCCACCGGGATGCCGAGCAGGCGGGCGAGTCGACTCAGGAAGTCGTGCACGTTCACCTCGACGCTCGCCAGGCGAGCAGGCTCTCGAGGAGCAGGATCAGGACCAGGCCCAGGGCGAGCGCGCGCGCGAGGTCGCTGCTCGGCGCCTCGCCGGCGGAGCCGGCGCCGTCGCCTTCCACGATCTCGACGTGCTCCAGCACGTCCGCGGGATACGCCGCCTGCAGGGCGGTGCGCGTCGCGCGCAGCAGCTCGCCTTCGCGCAGGGGCGGGTTGCGCGCGATCATCCGTACCTCGCGCTCGCCGGCGTGGCGCGTGAACGTGCAGGTGAACAGGCCGAATCCGCGCAGTTCGGCCATGGGCACGACCAGCTCCAGGCCGGTCTGGCCTTCCTCGGCGACGCCCGCGGCGGTGAACGTGCGCTCGTCGCCGTCCGCCTCGCCGCGCACCGTCACGTCGGCGCGGAACACCGCACCGTCGAGCGGTTCGCGCCACACGTCGCGGCTGCCGAGGTTGCGCGCACCGTCGTCCTGTGCGCGCGCGGTCCACGCGCAGAGTTCCGCGCACAGCGGCGGGAACAGCTCGCGCGGGTACACCGGCAGGCTGCTCCAAAACTCGTCGGCGGTCGTGCCGATCACGACCACGCGGCCGTGCCCGGGTTGCACCGGTTCGCGCGCGACCAGCAGGCCCGGGCCGCGCGCGTCGCCGACCAGGACCTGCGGTCGCACCGTGGACCCGGCGTCGGCGCGGCTGGGGTGGTAGCGCCCGATCCCGGCCGCCGCGAACAGGCTCTTGAAGCCCTCCGCCTCGCGCGCGAACAGCGGGTGCTCCTCGTCCGCGAGGAACGCGGGGCGCGGTGCCTGCACGTCGCCCTCCACGTCGTCGAGCGGGAGCGGCAGGAGGCCCTCCGGCCCGGTGCCGAGCACCTCGTTGTAGCGCTGCGGGTCGACCTGGTTGCCGGTGAACACGACGAGCCCGCCGCCGCCCGCGACGAAGCGGCGCAGCTTGTCGGCCACCGCCGGGGACGGCGCCGGCACGTTGCACAGCCAGACGATGTCGTAGTCCTCGAGCGACTCGGTCTCCAACGCCTGGTCGGGCACGACCACCGGCTCGACGCCGGTGACCACTTCGAGGTCGGGGTCGAGTGCGGTCGCGAGGTAGTAGGTCTCGGCCTCGTCCGGAGCCTGCCCCGGATCACCGTCCACCAGCAGGCAGCG
>DATGPD010000458.1:0-5358 GCA_035305285.1 Planctomycetota bacterium | reverse complement strand
CTTCACGGTCGAGACCGGCACCGAGATGTCGCGCGCCGGCAACGAGAGCATCGTCGTCGAATTCCGCGTCGGCGAGCGCCTCTACCTGCAGGGCGAGCGCGACGTCTACGAGGACATCAACATGGGCGTCGTCTACCGCCTGCGGTTTCGATGACGCGAGCGCATCGCTGGCTGCTCGGGATCGTGCTCGCGCTCGGGGGGTGCGCTTCGGCGCCGCCCGAGGAGCAGGCGGTCGCCGACCTCGACGTGACCTTCGCCGGCGCCGACTCGCAGTTCGCCTTCCGCCTGCGCCGGGTGATCGCCGACCTGCTCGTCGAGTTCGCGCGCGACCCCGACGACGAGGCGCCGCTGTTCGACGCGGCGCAGGACCTGCAGGACCACTACCTCGGCCTCGGCTTCCCCGAGGCCCGCGTCGACTACATCGTCGAGCGCACCCCGCGCCTGCGCGTGGTGTTCACCGTGCACGAGGGGCCGCGCGTCACGGTGAGCGAGATGGTCCTCAAGGACAACGAGGCGCTGAGCACCGACGAACTCCTGCCGCTGTGGCCGCGCACCCGCTCCGGCGTGCTCGCCACCGGCGACCCGTGGTTCGTCGAGGAGGAGCTGAAGGCCTTCGCGGTCGGGATGGCGGGCCTGTACGCGCAGCGCGGTTTCCTGGGAGCGCGCATCCAGGGCCCCGACATCGAACGCGCGCCCGGCGGAACGACGGCGAAGGTCACCTTCACCATCGCGGAAGGCCCGCGCTACACGATCGGCAGCACCGCGATCGGCCCCGGGCTGCCGCTGAGCGAGGCGATGATCGGCCTCGCGCAGATGGTCGGGAAGCCGTACGACGGCGACGAACTGCAGGCCCTGCGCCAGCGCGCCCGCGCCCGGATGGAGCGCGACGGCTACCCGTACGCGCACGTCGAACTGGACGTCGAGGTCGACCATGCGGCGCACACCGTGCGCGTCGTCGTGCAGGGCGAGTCCGGGCCGCGCGCGCGCATCGTCGCGGTCGGGATCGAGGGCAACGAGCGGACCCGGCGCAGCGTGCTGGAGCGCACGCTCCGGTTCCGGGCGGGCGAGTGGTACGACGGCAGCAAGGTCGAGGAGACGATCCGCGAGGCCTACCTGACCGGGCTGTTCAGCCGGGTCGAGGTCGAGCGGCGGCCGCGCGACGGCGACCTGAGCGAGCTGGAACTGGTGCTCGTGGTCGAGGAGATCGCGGCGCGCGAGGTCGACCTGCTGCTCGGCTACGGCAGCTACGAGAACCTGCGCGGCGGCATCGTGCTCACCGACCGCAACATGCTCGGCCTCGGGCACCGCGTGTCGGTCGGCGCGCGCGCGAGCATGAAGAGCGTCGGACTGACCGGTTCGTGGACCGTGCCCAACGTGTTCGGGACCGACACGTCGCTGGCGATGGGCGGCTACATCCGTGAGCGGGAGGAACCGACCTTCACGGACCTGTCGCGCGGCGTCGACATCGCCCTCGCGCGCGACCTGATCGGCCCCTTGCGCGGGCGGATCGGTTACGCGCTGCAGTCGCGCGACGCGCGCACCGGCGACCCCGAAGTGCGCGGCACCGCACCCGACGACTTCGAACTGGGCAGCGTGTTCGCCGAGCTGCTCGTCGACGAGCGCGACTCGCCGCTCTACCCGTCGCGCGGCCACCGCGAGAGCATCAAGTTCGAGCGCGCCCGTCGCTTCCTCGGCGGCGACGTCGAGTTCGACCGCCTCACGTGGTCGTTCGCCGCCTTCCTGCCGTTCACCGAGGACGTCGTGCTCGGCGCCGCCGTGCGCGGCGGCATCGCCTGGTCGGAAGAACTGCTGCCCGTCCAGGAACGCTTCTTCAACGGCGGCGAAGCGAGCGTGCGCAGCTTCGACGAGGCCGAGCTGGGCCCCCGCTCCGCGAGCGGCACGCCCCTCGGCGGCGAGTTCTTCAACGTCTTCGGCCTGGAGCTGCGCTTCCCCGTCATCCGCTCCCTGCACGGCGCCGTCTTCGCCGACGCCGGCAACGTCGGCCGCGCGTCCAACGCGTTCGGCACCTCCGACCTGCGCTACGCGCTGGGCGCCGGGCTGCGCCTGGTGCTTCCGATCGGGCCGATCCGGTTGGACGGCGCGGTCAACCCCGACCGGCGGCCGGAGGAGGAGACCTGGGTGCTGCACCTGTCGGTGGGACTGCCGTTCTGAGGCCGGTCCCTCACGCCCCGCGGCTCGGGTCCCGCAAGGGGCCCGGCTCAGTGCCGCCCGCGGCCGGGCTTCTGCGCCTTGCACCCGCTCTTGTCCGCGCCCTTACCCGCGCCCTTACCCGCGCCCTTGCCCGCACCCTTCCCCGAGCCCTTGCCCGGGGGCTCCGCGGCGATCTCGAACGCCACCACGTCCGACGTGCAGAACGACAGCTCGGGCTTGCCGCGGTCCTGGAACTCGAACCGCACCGAGAAGCCCTGCGCGTACAGCTCCAGCGGGTGCTTCAGGCAGCGGGGCACGGGGAGCCGGCGGGTGAGGTCGCCGTGCGCGTCGGTGCGCCCGATCGCGTGCGCCAGGAAGGGCCGGGCGAGGCCCAGCTCCAGCGAGCCGAGGCAGCCGAGCCGGAAGGTCGACGTCCCTTCCTTCGGGCCGAGCGCCAGGAACGCGAGCGCGTGCGGTTCCGCGCCGGTCAGCGCGAACGTCACCTTCGTCGCGCCGTGCCCGCCGTCCGCCACGGTGACCCCCAGGTCGGCGCAGGCCGACGACGTCGACGGCAGGAACTCGACGCCGGTCAGGAAGATCGAGTAGGTGCCGGTCACCGACGAGACGGCCAGCCCGTTCCAGCCGTCCACCGGGTGGATCGCGCCCGGGCCGTCGGCGCGGCGTTCGACGCCGAACGGCGTGTCGAACCAGATCTCGAAGCCGAAGCCGGTGGGGTCGCGGTCGTGCGTCGAGATCGCCAGGTAGTAGAGGCCCGGCGCCGGCACGAACTGGCCGGTGATGCTCGCCCTCGAGCCCGAGTTCGCGGTCACGCCGCGCCCCGCCGGGTCGAACAGGAAGAGCTGCGTCTCCAGCGTCGTCCCCCCCGAGGTGGTCGCGCGGAAGTTCGCCGGGTCGGTGATGTGGATCAGGTACATGTCGCGGTCGTTGCCCGGCCCGCGCGCGTCCGTCGGGTCGTCGATCGTGCCGTCGATCCGCGTCAGGGCGCCTCTGCCCTCCGGCGTCTGCGCGGCGGCCGGCAGGTGCCCCGCGTCCCCGACCTCGCTCCAGGTCTGCGCCGTGAGCACGGGGCCGACCCCGACGAGCGATGCAAGCAGCAAGTGAACTCTCATGACGTGTCCTCCCGGAACGAGCCGGATCGCGGGGCCGAGCGACGGACCCGCAATCCCCGAACGGGACCTCTGATCGACGGCAACGTCGAGTTTCTGAACAGTGCGGCGCGGCAAAGTCGCACCGGAAGACGGTGCCCGTCGCGCCGCGCGTTTGGTGCTTCGCACGGGCGGCGGGCTACGCTCGGTGCGATGCCGACGTTCCGACGGCGCCTTCCGGCGTACGTTCTCGTGCTGTGCCTGTGCGGCTGCGCCGCACCGCGCGTCGAACCGGATCGACCGGTGTCATTCCAGGGCGCGACTGCGTTCCGCGAGGAGGACCTGCGCGCGATCGTCGGCGCGGCGCTCGCCGCCCTGCCGCAGGGCGCGACGCCGGAAGCCGCGCGCAACGCGGCGAGCGACGCACTGCGCCGCGCCTACCACACGCTCGGCTACGTCGACGTGTCCGTCGTCGGCACGGTACTCGACTCGGGGCTGGAGTTCACCGTGCAGGAGGGCCGGCGGTGGACGCTGGACGGGCTCGACGTGCAGGGCAACACGGTGTTCACGCGCGAGCACCTGCTCGACTTGTGGCGTGCGGCGGCCGGCGCACCCGACGCGGCGCCGTTCGTCGCCGGCGACGCGTTCGACGTCGAACGCCTGAACCGCTGGGCGGCGCAGGTCCAGGCGCACTACGTCGACGCGGGCTGGCTGGACGCGCACCTCGCGCGGCCGGACGTCGAGCGGGACGACGCCAGGGGATCGGTGCGCGTCACCCTGCACATCGCGCACGAGGGCCCGCGCTATACGATCGCCGCGGTCGAGGTCCCGGACGCGCTGCGCGCTCTGCTCGGCGACGCGTTCCCCGAGCCGCCGGTCGGCGAGCCCTGCACGCGCGCGCGGACCGAAGGCTGGGCGCAGGCGGTGGTCCGCGCCCTGCGCCGGCAGGGGCACCCCGAACCGGAGCTGCGCATCGGCGCCACGCGCGACGCCGAGCATGGCGAAGTGACCCTCTCGCTGACCGTCGAACCCGGGCCGGCGCGCACGGTCGCGGAAGTGCGCGTGCTCGGCAACCGGCGCGTGCCGGCGACGCTGGTGCGCGACAAGCTCGGCCTGCGCGAGGGCGAGCGGTTCGACGGCGACGTCGAGCGGCGCGGCGTGCAGACCCTGTCCGCGACCGGCGAGTTCCGCGAGATCGACATCACCTACGACCTGATGCCCGACGACCGCATGCGCGTCGACGTCGAGGTGGCGGAGACGACCGGACTCGTGCTCAAGGGCTCGCCGTACTTCCACCCCTGGCGAAGGCTCGGCTACAACCTGCTGGTCGAAGCACGCGACGTGCTCGGCGACCGCCACGACCTCCTCGGGCACGTGCACGTCGGGCACCGCGGCTACCACTTCGGCGCGCGCTACCTGCGCAGCGGGATCTTCGACGAAGCCACCACGCTGACGATCGGCGGCGACTTCTTCGCCAACGAGCGGCCGGCGTTCACCGACCGCGGCGCGGGCGGGGTCGTCGAGCTGCGCCGCTACTTCTCGCCCGGGCTCAGCGTCGCGCTCAGCTACGCCGCGCTCGCGCACTTCGACACGACCTTCGACGCGCGCACCACGACCGACGTCGGGCGCAACTACACCGAGGGTCGGGTGTCGCTGCTGTTCGACTTCGACCGCACCGACAACCGCCTCGTGCCGACGCACGGGGAGCGGCTGTTCGCGCGCGTCGACCACGTCGACGAGGACCTCGGCGCCGACGTCGAGTTCACCCGCCTGCGCGTCGGCGGAGGGCTGTGGCTGCCGCTGTCCGAAGACGTGCGCTGCTCGGTGGAAATCCGCGCCGGCTGGCTGTGGCCGGGCCACGGTTCCGCGGGGGTGCCGGTCCCGGAGCGCTTCTTCCTCGGCGGCTACGAGAGCGCGCGCTCGTTCCGCGAGAGCCGACTCGGACCGCGCGACGCGACCGGCGCGCTGCGCGGCGGCGAGTTCGAGAACCTGCTGCGCACCGAGCTGGTGTTCGCCGTGGTCGAGCCGCTCGACGTCGCGCTGTTCGCGGACGCCGGCAACGTCGGCTCCGACGTGGCGGACTACGACCTCGACGACCTGC
>DATGPD010000457.1:0-10207 GCA_035305285.1 Planctomycetota bacterium | reverse complement strand
CCAGCCGACCGCGGCCGTCGCGAGGACGAGGACGAAGAGGAAGAGGAGGAGGCGCTTCATGCCGCCGGTTTAACAGCGGCCGCCGCCGCTGGCGAGGCGGCGCAAAGGAAACCCGCTGCGGAAGCGGAACGTTCCTTGCTGCAAACGTGTCGCGCGCGGAGCCCTAGGCACGGCAGTGCGGGACGTTCCTCCACCCTGTCCGGCAGCACCGCGCGCCAGATCTCCCCTGCGGAAGTCCGAGCTCGCACCATGGCGATCGTCGTCACCAGCACGTCCTTCCCGCCGAACGGTCCGATTCCGAAGAAGCACACCGGCGAAGGCAGCGACATCTCCCCCTCGCTGTCGTGGTCCGGCTTGCCGCCGGAGACCAAGGAGATCGCGATCATATGCGATGACCCCGACGCCCCCACGCCCGAGCCGTGGGTGCACTGGGTGCTCTACAAGGTGCCGCCCGTCCCCAACGGCATCGCCGAGGGCAGCAACGGCGGCGGCGTCGAAGGCAGGAACTCGTGGAGCACGATCGGCTGGCGCGGGCCGATGCCCCCGAAGGGGCACGGCGTGCACCACTACCACTTCCGCGTGTTCGCGCTGGACGCGCCGGTGGAGTACTCGCCCGGAATCACCAAGAACGAGCTGCTGCAGCGGATGCGCGGCCACGTGCTCGCCGAGGGCGAGCTGATCGGTACGTACGAGCGTCGGAACGAATGAGCGGAGACGCAACCACGGTCACGCCCCAGGCGGTGCGCACGCGCGCCTGGGTCGTGCAGCAGCCGGCGCCGGTCGAGACGCGGCCGCTCGCGCTCGTCGACCGCGAACTGCCCCCGCCGGGGCGGCGGCAGGTGCTGGTGCGGGTGCACGCGTGCGCGGTGTGCCGCACGGACCTGCACGTCGCGGAAGGCGAGCTGCCCCCGCGCCGGCCGCAGGTCGTGCCCGGCCACCAGGTGGTCGGGACGGTCGCGGCGCTCGGCGCGGACGCCGACGACCTGCGCGTAGGCGATCGCGTCGGGGTCGCGTGGCTGCACCGCGCGTGCGGCGCGTGCCGTTTCTGCCTCGGCGGCCGCGAGAACCTGTGCCTCGCACCCGACTTCACCGGGTGGACGGTCGACGGCGGATTCGCCGAGTGGATGCTCGCCGACGCACGGTTCTGCTACCCGCTTCCCGCCGGGCTCGACGACGTGCGCGCGGCGCCGCTCCTGTGCGCCGGCATCATCGGCTGGCGCGCGCTGAGCAAGACCGGCCTCGGGCCGACGGCGAGCGGCGCGCGGCTCGGCATCTGGGGGTTCGGCGCCGCCGGGCACGTGGTCATCCAGCTCGCGCGCGCGCGCGGGATCGAGGTGTTCGTCATGACCCGCGACGCGCGGCACCGCGCGCTCGCGACCGAGCTGGGAGCACGCTGGGTCGGCGGCGCCGCCGACGCGCCGCCCGTGCCGCTGGACGCGGGGATCGTGTTCGCGCCCGCGGGTGAACTCGTGCCGCCCGCGCTCGCCGCGCTCGACCGCGGCGCGACGCTCGTACTCGGCGGGATCCACATGAGCCCGATCCCGCAGCTCGCCTACGAGCACCTGTGGCACGAGCGCGTGGTGCGCTCGGTGGCGAACAACACGCGCGCCGACGGGCACGCGTTCCTCGCCGAGGCGGCGCGCATCGCCCTGCAGACCAGGACCGAAGTGTTCCCGTTCGACGCCGTGCCCGAGGCGCTGATCCGCCTGCAGCACGATGCGGTGGCCGGCGCGGCGGTGGTCGAAGTGGCGCGCGGAGCCGGCGGCGCGCGCGGCGGGTGAACGATCGGCAGGCGTGGGCTCCGGCGTGCTCGCCGTCGCACGCCGCCCCCCGCGCCTGCATACTGCGCGGCCGGTCCGCGCGCCGTCGCGGGCCGCCGCACCATGGCTTCCGACTTCCACCAGGATCTGGCCGAGCGCGGGCTCGTCCACCAGATGACGTCGCCCGACCTGCCGGCGCTTCTGCGCAGCGAGCGCTTCGTCGCCTACATCGGGTTCGACCCCACCGCCCCCAGCCTGCACGTCGGCAGCCTGCTGCCCGCCCTCGCCCTCGCCCGCCTGCAGCGCGCCGGACACCGGCCGATCGCGATCCTGGGCGGCGGCACCGGACTGATCGGTGACCCGAGCGGCAAGGCGAGCGAGCGGGCGATGCTCACCCGCGAGCAGCTCGCCGCCAACCTCGCCGGGATCAGGGCACAGCTCGAGCGGTTCGTCGACTTCTCGGGGCCGGACGGCGCGCTGATGCTCGACAACGCGGACTGGCTGTGCCGGCTGACGCTGATCGACTTCCTGCGGGACATCGGCAAGCACTTCTCGGTCAACCAGATGGTGCAGCGCGACGCGGTGCAGCTCCGGCTGCAGGGGCGCGAGCAGGGCATCTCGTTCACCGAGTTCTCCTACGGCTTGCTGCAGGCGTACGACTTCCTGGAGCTGTACGACCGCTACGGTTGCCGGCTGCAGCTCGGCGGCAGCGACCAGTGGGGCAACATCGTCGACGGCACCGACCTGATCCGCCGACTGCGCGGCGGAACGGCGTACGGGCTCACCATGCCGCTCGTCACCAAGGCCGACGGCAGCAAGTTCGGCAAGTCGGAGGCCGGCAACGTGTGGCTCGACCCCAAGCTGACCCGGCCGTTCCAGATGTACCAGTTCTGGCTCAACGCCGACGACCGCGACGTGGGTCGCTTCCTGCGCTACTTCACGTTCCTGCCGATCGAGGAGATCCGGGCACTCGAGGCGGAGAGCCAGGCACACCCCGAACGGCGCACGGCGCAGCGCGCGCTGGCCGCGGCGGTGACCGAGCTGGTGCACGGCAAGGAAGCGGTCGAGAGCGCGCGGCGCGCCACCGAGGTCCTGTTCTCGGGCGGCGACCTGCGCGCCCTGTCACCGGAGGAGGTCGAGGACGCGTTCGCCGGCGCGCCGCGCAGCGAACTGCCGGGCAGCGAACTCGCCGGGGAAGGGATCGACATCGTGACCCTGCTCGCACGCTCGGGCCTGTCGGGCTCCAAGGGGCAGGCGCGCCAGTCGGTGACCGAGGGGGCGATCGCACTCAACAACGAACCGGTGCGCGACGTGGGCCGTCGGGTGACGCGTGCCGACCTGCTCGCCGGCAAGTTCCTCGTGCTGCGGCGCGGGAAGAAGACCTGGCACGTCGTCGTGGTCCGCGACTGACGCGGCGCGCGGCGCGGGCGCTCGACAGGGCGCGGCCGGGCACGGATGCTCCCGCGATGCGCCGCTTCTTGCTCCCGCTCCTTTTCCCGTGCGCCCTCGCCGCCGCGCCGCAGGACGCCGCGGAGTTCGTCGACCTGATGCCCGGCAAGGATCTCGCCGGGTGGGTGAACGTGAACGGCGCGCCGGAGACCTGGCAGGTGGTCGACGGCGTACTGCGCTGCACGGGCAAGCCGATCTCCGCGCTGCGCACCGAGCGGATGTACGAGAACTTCGTGTTCGAGTGCGAGTGGCGCCACCTGCAGAGCGGCGGCAACGCCGGGATCTTCGTGTGGGCCGGGCCGCTGCCGGCCGTGGGCGCGCCGTTCCTGCGCGCGATCGAGGTGCAGGTGCTCGACCACGGCTACGGGAACACGGCCGACTACACGACGCACGGCGACGTGTTCCCGATCTGGGGGTCGACGATGAAGCCGTTCGGCCGACACAAGGGCATGCGCAGCTTCCCGAGCGAGGAGCGCAGCAAGCCTTCGCCGGAGTGGAACCACTACCGCATCGAGGCCCGCGACGGCGTGCTGCGCCTGTCGGTCAACGGCAAGGAGGTCAGCGGCGGCGAGGACTGCAACTGGCGCAAGGGCTACCTCGGCCTCGAAGCCGAGGGCGCGCCGACCGAGTGGCGCAACCTGCGCATCCTGGAGCTGCCCGGCGGCAAGGGGACCCCCGAGCAGACCGCAACCGAGGCGCGCGGGCACCGTCCCCTCTACTGCGGGGACCTGCGCGGCTGGCGCGCCGAGCCGGCGGCGGCGAAGGCCTTCCTGGCGAAGGACTGGCAGCTCGTGCTCGCCGCGGACGGCGCCGCGGGCAGCGCGCTCGGCACCGAGGCGACCTTCGCGGACTTCGAACTGATCGTCGACGTGCGCCCGGGCAAGGGCGCCGCGGCGGCCGACGGCGCGGACGGCGGGATCGCCCTCGGCGACGAGGAGCGCCGGGTGGTCATCCCGTTCGGTGCGCTGGACGCCGAGCGCTGGCAGCGGGTGGTCGTGCGTCGCACGGGCGAGACCGCCACGGTCGCGATCGAGGGCCGCGGCGCGCCGGCTGAGTCGTGCGCGGTTCCGGCCGGCCGCTGCCGGGTGTGGATCGTGCATCCCGGCCGGACGGTGCAGGTCTGCAACCTGTTCGTACGCGAGGAACGCTGAGCGGCGTGCGGGCAAGCGCGAAAACGGGGGTCCGGGTCAGTCACCCGGCCCCCCGGCGCTCCCGCTTCTTCCCCATGGGACGGTTGCCGCCATGGACGCCGGCGCGCGCCGGCACAGAGGGAACGCCGGACGGGCCCGCGGTGAACGCGCCGACCGCGCGGAGATCGCCTTGCGCACCGGATGGGACCAGCCGATTCCGCGCGCGATGCTGACGCAACGCCACCTGTTCGGCGGCGGCGCCCCCGCGATCGACCGCGCGTTCGGCTCGCTGCAGCGGGTGCAAGTCGATCCGGAGTCCTGGCTCGACCACGCCCCGGGCTGGGTCCAGGGCGCCGACGCGCTGTTCGCCGAGCTGCACGCGAGCCGCGCCTGGCAGCAGCGCACGCGCTGGATGCACGGCAAGCAGGTTCTCGAGCCCCGCCTGACCGCGCCCTGGTTCCTGGAGTCCGGCGAGCCGCTGCCGCCGCTCGTCGAGGAGATGCGCGTCGTGCTCGGCGAGCGCTACGGCGTCGTCTTCGACTCGGTCGGCTTCAATCTGTACCGCGACGGCCGCGACAGCGTCGCCTGGCACGGGGACAGGATCCGGCCCGAGATCGAGGAACCGGTCGTCGCGCTGGTGGCCCTCGGCGAGCCGCGCCGCTTCCTCCTCCGCCGCAAGGGCGGCGGACCGTCGGTGCGCGTGCCGTTCGCCGGCGGCGACCTGCTCGTGACCGGCGGGCGGACGCAGCGCACCTGGGAACACGCGGTGCCGAAGGTCGCGCGCGCGGGCCCGCGGATCAGCATCGCCTTCCGACACGGGCTCGACCCGGCGGCGTACGGGGAGTGACGCGCGGGGCCGCCGGACCGCTCGCGGAACGGCGCCCGCACGGCCGGCAGAGGACGCGCCGGAGCGCGCCCGTCGAGGAGGTCAGTCCTCCCGCTCGGTGCCCACGCCGAGCACGACGTCCGCCGCGCTCTTGCTGCCCTTGATCTCGCGCGTCGTCGTCTCGCCGCCGTCGAAGCTCAGCAGCCGCGGCTTGCCCTTCTCGCGCGTCTCGATGTGCACCGGCCGCTTCCACAGCGCGTACAGGCCCTTCAGCGTCTGCAGCGCGTGCTCGAACAGCAGGTCGGTGCCGTGCCACTCGTGGTAGAGGTACAGCTCGCCGCGGTTCTTGTGGTTGGCGTCCGCGACGTAGATGATCGGCTGCCCGAAGTTGGTGAGCGCGTCGAGCAGCTGGTTCTTCACCTTGGTGTAGTCGCGGTCGACGATCACGTGCTCGCCGGTCTGCGGATTGACCCCCCAGACGAACAGCTTCTGGTCCTCGGCGAACTCGGGCGTGATGAACTCGTCGATGAACGAGACGTCGTTGTAGATCTTGCGGACCTCGAACACCTTCTGCCGACCGAGCCCCGCGCCGGTGTCCCAGCTGCGGCGCAGCTCGGGGTCCTCGCACCGGTCGTACTCGACGCCGAACTTGCCCTTGTTCCAGCGCTCCTCGATGTCGCGGAACAGCTCGACGCCGAGCTTGTAAGGGTTCAGCTGGCCGGGCGCGGTCGCGAGCGTGCCGGCGTGCGTGTCGCAGTAGTTGACGATCTCGCTCGCGTCGCAGAGGTGCCGGGTCATGAGCTGCGAGTGCCAGAACACCGCCCAGCCCTCGTTCATGATCTTGGTCATCGCCTGCGGCGCGAAGTAGTAGGCCTCCTCGCGCAGCATCGCGAGGACGTCCTGCTCCCAGGTCTCCAGCGGCGCGTAGTCGAGCAGGAACTTGAGCACGTCGCGCACCGGCCGCGCCGGGAAGTACTTCTGCCGCTTCTGTGCCGCCCGCGCCTCCTGCTGCTGCCGCGCGAGGAACTCGGGCGGGTTGATGTAGCGGTCCATGTAGTCCTTCGCCGCGATCTTGTGCGGCGGAGGCGTCGGCTCGTCCTCGCGGCGCGGCTGCGGGCTGCCGCGATCGATGAACGGCCCGTACGGGTCGATCAGGTTGTCGAGCCCGAGGACGACGTCGATGAAGTCCTCGACGCGCGCGACACCGTGGCGATCCATGTAACGGCGGATGCGCGCGCCGTGGTTCGCCATCACGTCCATCATCTTGCGCGACGTCTTGCTGAACCAGAGGTTGTTCTTGAAGAAGTCGCAGTGACCGTAGACGTGCGCCATCACCAGCTTCTGCTCGGTGATGGAGTTGCTGCGCATCAGGTACGCGTAGCAGGGGTCGTTGTTGATGACGAGCTCGTAGATCTTGCTCAGCCCGTAGCTGTAGCTCTTGCTGAGCTGCTCGTACTCCATCCCGAACCGCCAGTGCGGGTAACGGGTCGGGAAGCCGCCGTAGGCGGCGATCATGTTGAGCTCGTCGTAGTCGACCAGCTCGAAGATCACCTCGTAGAAGTCGAGACCGTAGCGCCGCGCCAGCTCACGGGTCTCGTCGCGCACCTTGGCGAGCTCGGGAGTCAGGTTGCCCATCTCACCTGCCCTTGCCGAGGAAGCTCTTGATCGACGGCAGGATGCCGTCGCGGTCGGGGATCTCGCTGGTCACCACGCGGTCGTTGCCCTTGAACGCGCGGTCGAGGTCCTTCTTGAACTGGCCCGAGCCGTAGGCGCTCTTCACCTGGCCGTAGCAGAACTGGTTGCACGCCGGCAGCAGGTTGTTCTGCAGCAGGTCGATGCAGCGCTCGGTGTCGCGCGACGACCAGTTGTCGCCGTCGCTGAAGTGGAACGGATAGATGTTCCACTGCGCCGGCGGGTACTTCTCGTTGATCAGGCGCAGGCACAGCTCGTACGCCGAGCTGATCTTGGTGCCGCCCGACTCGCGCAGGTGGAAGAACGTGTGCTGGTCGACCAGGTGCGCGACCGCGTCGTGCACGATGTAGTGCACTTCGAGGTTCTTGTACTGGTGGCGCAGCCAGGTGTCGATCCAGAACGCCTCGATGCGCACGATCTCCTTCTGCTCGCGGCCCATCGAGCCGGACACGTCCATCATGTAGATGATGACCGCGTTAGCCTGCTGGACCTCGCGCGTGGTCATGCTGCGGTAACGCAGGTCGTCCTTGATCGGCACAACGATCGGGTCGCGCGGGTCGTAGGTGCCCGACGCGATCTGCCGCTTAAGCGCGGCGCGGAACGTGCGCTTGAAGTGGCGCAGCGACTGCGGCCCGGTGCGCGCGATACCCGCGAACCGGCCGGCGGGCGCCTTGATCGCCTGCGCGCCCTTCGGCTCGATGTTGGGCAGCTCCAGCTCCTCGCCGAGGATCTTGGCCAGCTCCTCGAGCGACACGTCGACCTCGAGCACGTGCTTGCCGGGCTGCTCGCCGGCCTCGCCCTGGCCCGGCGCGTTGGGATCGATCGGTTGACCCTCGGCCCCCTCGCCCTGGCCGACGCCCTTCTCGGGGTTCTCGCCGAAGCGGAAGCGCGGCAGGCGGATCTGCGGCAGGGGGATGCTGACGTAGCGCTTCCCCTGCTTGCCGATCATCTCGCCGGAGGTGACGAACCGGCGCAGGTCCTGCTTGATGCGCCCGCGCACGATGTCGCGGAAGCGCGTGTGGTCCTGGTCGATCTTGCGCACTTCGCTCGCCGGCGGATCAGCCGTCGCCCTTGGTGTCGCCGCGGGCGAAGATCGAGGCGACGTAGTTCAGCACGTCGGTGGCCGAGATCTCGTCGTAGCCGAAGTCACGGATCAGTCGGCTCTTGACGATCTCGATCTTCTCCTGCGTGTCCTTGTCGACCACGGTGGAGACCAGGCTGGTCAGCTTGATCGAGTCCTTCTGGTCCTCGAACAGCTTCAGCTCGAGCGCGCGGTGCAGGCGCTCGTTGGTCTTGTAGTTGAACGTCCGGCCCTCGACCGCGAGCGCGCCGATGTAGTTCATGATCTCGCGGCGGAAGTCGTCCTTGCGCGACTCGGGGATGTTGATCTTCTCCTCGATCGACCGCATGAGGCGCTCGTCCGGCTCCTCGTCGCGCCCGGTGTACGGGTTGCGCACCTTCTCGTTCTGCGTGTAGGCCTTGACGTTGTCGATGTAGTTGCCGCACAGGCGCGCGATCGCCTCCTCGTCGGCCGCGATGGCCCGCTGCACCTCGTTCTTGATGATCTCCTCGTACTCCTCGCGCACGACCAGGAGCAGGTCCTTGTAGGCCTTCTTGGTCTCCGGGTCCGAGATCAGCGAGTGGTGGTCGAGGCCCTCCTCCAGCTCGTTCATCACCATGAACGGGTTGATGCACGGCAGGTCGTTGACCAGCGTGTTGCTGATCTTGTCCTGGATGTAGCGCGGGCTGATGCCCTCCATCCCCTCACGCGGCGCCTCCTCGCGCAGCTCGCGGATGTTGTCGCGCGTGTAGCCCGGCATCGACTTGCCGTTGTAGAGCTTGAGCTTCTGCAGCAGCGTCAGGTTGGCCTTCTTCGGCTGCTCGAGGCGGGTCAACACCGCCCACATCGCCGCGGTCGACAGGGTGTGCGGCGCGATGTGCTTGCCCGGCACCCGGTTCTTGTTGAAGTCCTTCTGGTAGATCTTGATCTCGTCGTCGAGCCGCAGGTTGTACGGAATGTCGATCTTGATGGTGCGGTCGCGGAACGCCTCCATCAGCTCGTTGTTCTGCAGCTTGCGGTACTCGGGCTCGTTGGTGTGCCCGATGATGACCTCGTCGATGTCGGTCTGCGCGAACTTCTTCGGCTTGATCTTGTGCTCCTGGCTCGCCGTCAGGAGGTCGTAGAGGAACGCGACGTCGAGCTTGAGCACCTCGATGAACTCGATGATGCCGCGGTTCGCGACGCAGAACTCGCCGTCGAAGTTGAACGCGCGCGGATCGCTGTCCGTGCCGAGCTCGGCGATCTTCCGGTAATTGATGTCACCGGTCAGCTCGGTCGAGTCCTGGTTCTTCTCGTCCTTCGGCTGATACGTGCCGATGCCGACCCGGTCCTTCTCCGAGACCAGCATGCGGCGCACGACCACGTGGTCGAGCACCTTCTCCCAGTCGCCGTCGTAGCTCTTGAGGAGCTGCTCGTAGTAGTAGCGCGAGACCGGGGACAGGTCGAAGTCGAGGCGCAGCTTGTAGCTGGCCCGCGCCTTCTTGTTGAGCGCGTCGAGCAGCCTGGTGCGCGCCGGCGGCGGCACGAGCAGCAGCGGCTCCTCGTTCATCGGCGCCGGGATCAGCTGGCCGTCGATCTTCCAGGAGAACGTGTAGAGCGCGCCCTCGGCGGTGCGCGAGTAGCGCTCCAGGCCCTTCTTCAGCAGGCGGACGATCGTCGACTTCGCCGACCCGACCGGCCCGTGCAGCAGGAGCACGCGGCGCTCCGGCCCGAAGCCGTGCGCGGCCGCCTTCAGCACGCTCATGAGGTTCATCGTCGCCCGGTCGAGGCCGAAGATCGCGTCGGCCCCGTCGTCCATCGGGTCGTCGAAGAACCGGTAGTGGACGAGCTTGGTCTTGTCCCGCTCGATCTCCTGGACGCCGTGACTCAGCACCATGTCGTAGACGCGCTGGTGCGCCGTACGGACGATGAACGGATTGTCCTCGACGAGCGCCAGGTAGTCGGCGAACGAGCCCTCCCAGTGTTCGTCGCGGTACCTGCCGACGTCCAACGTCTCACGAATGAGCCGGAACAGCTCGCTGGACCTCGCCTCGTGCGTCTCCACCATGCTTGCCTCTTGTCGATGGGCCGCCCGGACCCACCCGGTGTTCAAGGATCGAACAGAATAGCGGTAGTTCATGAGTGCTCCGGAGGAAAGTCCGAGGCCCGCGCCGGCCGCGAACTCGTCCCGCGCGCTCGCCCGCGGCTCGAACCTGTCTGGGGCGGGCGCGCCGCGCTACCGTGCGCGCATGCCCGTCGACCCAGCACGCCGCTTCGTCGCGACCTGCCTCCCCATCGTCCTGCTCGCCGC
>DATGPD010000456.1:0-5202 GCA_035305285.1 Planctomycetota bacterium | reverse complement strand
CGATGGCTCGGCGGCCGACAACCGACGGATCCCGAGCGTCGTCGGCGCGGAACGGTCCAGGGTGCCACGTGGAGCGCGGTCGGCCCGCGGCCCCGCTGCTCCCGTCGTGCCGTCCCCATGCGGCACTACTCCGCCCACGCGCTGCAGAGCACGGCGCTGCGGAGCACGGCCCGACGATGACCACCGAAGTCGCCAACCGCGTCGAAGTCGCCGTCTGCCAGCTCTGCGGCAGCCGCGAGCGCTCGGTCGCCTTCACCGAGCCGCCCTGGCAGGTGGTCCGCTGCAGCGGCTGCGGCCTCGTGTACGTGACGCCGCGCCTCTCCGGGGAGGCCTTGCGCGAGGTGTACGGCGAGTCCTACTGGCGCAGCGACACGCCGAAGACGCGCGGCTACGCCGACTACGCGCGCGACGCCGACCTGTACCTCAAGACCTTCCGCCGGCGCTTCCGCCTCGTGCGCCAGCACGTCGGCGACCGGCCCCTGCGCGTGCTCGACGTCGGCTGCGCCGCAGGCTTCTTCCTGCGCGTGTGTCGCGAGCTCGGCCACGACGCCTACGGCGTCGAAATCTCGCCGGCGATCGCGGCGCTCGCGGTCGACGCGCTCGGTGCCGACCGCGTGTTCGTCGGCGACCTCGACGCCGCGGTCGCGGAGCGCGGCGCGACCTACGCGCTGCACAGCTTCGACCTCGTCACGATGTGGGACGTGGTCGAGCACGTCCCCGATCCGCAGGCCCTGCTGCGCACCGCGCGCGGCCTGCTCAAGCCGGACGGCCGCCTGGTGCTGGAGACGCAGAACGTCGCGAGCCGCTTCGCGCGCCTGCTCGGGCCGCGCTGGCAGCACTACAAGCACGACGAGCACCTCTACCACTTCGACCCGGACACCGCCCGGATGCTGCTGGACCAGGCCGGCTTCGACCTGGTGGCGTGGACTCCGCGCTTCGGCGGGAAGTACGTGTCGTTCGCGTTCATCGCCGAGCGCGCCGCGCGCCTCGGCAGGTTCGCCGCGTTCTGCCTGCGCCCGCTCGGCTGGCTGCGCGGCGCCAACGTCTACCTCAACTTCCGCGACGAGATGATCCTGATCGCGCGCCCGCGCGCCTGAGCCGCCGATGGATGCCCACGTCTACGAGCAGTTCCGCAACCTGCAGGAGAACCACTTCTGGTTCATCGGCAGGCGGCGGATCTTCTTCGACCTCCTGGAGCGCGAGCTCGGGAGGGGCGGCGGCCGCACGGTGCTGGAGATCGGCTGCGGCGCCGGCGGCATGCTCAAGCCGCTCGCCCGGTTCGGCGCGGTCTACGGAATCGACATCGCCACCGAGTACGTGCAGGTCTGCGCCGAGCACGGCCTCGCCCGCATGGTCGCCGGCTCGGGCGACGCGCTGCCGTTCGCCGACCGGACCTTCGACCTGGTCGCGCTGTTCGACGTCATCGAGCACATCCCCGACGAGCGTGCCACGCTCGCCGAGGTGCGTCGCGTGCTGAAGCCGGGCGGTACGGTGTTCGTGTCGGTGCCCGCCTACCAGTTCCTGTTCTCGCAGAACGACCGCGTCGTCCACCATCAGCGGCGCTACACGGCGGCCCAGCTCCGCCGCCGGCTGCGCGAGGCGGGCCTGCAGCCGAAGAAGGTGTCGTACTTCAACACCTTCCTCTTCCCGCTGATCGCCGCCGCAGTCGTCACCCTCAAGCTCAAGGAGCGCTGGTTCGGCCTGCCGCCCGGCGAGACCAACCTCGACCACGAGTTCCGCGGGCCGCTCAACGCCGCGCTCGCGTTCGTGATGGGCAGCGAGCGCTGGCTGCTGCGCCACATGAACTTCCCGTTCGGCCACTCGCTGATCGCGATGGCCGGCTGACGGCCGGTCGCGCGAGGCGGGACGTCACGCCGCGGCCGCCACCGTTCCGGCTGCCGCGCAGGATCGGGCGTCCGGCGGGACCGCGCCCGCCGGGCGCTGCCCGTTCAGCGCTTGTCCGTCGACGCAGCCTTCTCGCCCGACGTCGTGTCGCGGCGGGCGGCCTTCGCCTCGTCCGGCTCGCCGGTGGTGCTCCGGTAGCCCCACCCCTTGCGCAGCGCCTCGAGCGTGAACGAGCGTGCGACGGTCTCGACCGCGCGGCGCGCCCGGAACTGCGCGCGCTTGGCCGCGAGTTCGCGGCGGGTGACGAGGTCGACCGAGCCCGGCTCGATCTTCTGCATCACCACCATGTGGTGCGCGCGGTTGGTGAAGTCCTCGAGCAGGTCGGTCGCCTCGCCTTCCTTCAGTTCCTTCACCGTGAAGTTGCGCAGCAGGAACCGCTCGCGCGCCGGCCAGTCCTCGTCGAAGCGCGGCAGCGTGTCCGCGTCCCTCCGCACCGGCCCGATCGTCTCGACCACGAGCCCGGCCTCGGCGGCCGCCGCATCGAGCACGTCCTTGCGCGTCTCCTTGATCAGCTTCGCGATCTGCTCGTCGACCGCCTGCTTCTCGGCGGCCTCGAACTCCTTGCGCTTGTCCTCGGCGGCGCCGAGCTCGCGCTCGAGCCGCTCGAACTCCTCCTGCCAGCGCTTGTACGGCTTGCTCTGCGGGTCGCGTTGCAGCTCGTCGCGTCGCTGCCTGGCGACTTCGAGCTTCTCTCGCGCGGTTTGCAGCCACTCGTCGTACTTGCGCTGCACGGTCGCCGCCAGATCGCCTTCGAGCTTCTCGATCTCGGCCTTCTTCGCCTCGCGCGCGAGCCGTTCGAGCGCGTCCTCGAACTTCTTCAGCGTCTCCTTGGCCTCGGTGTCGGCCTTCTTCTTGTAGTAGTCCTCGCGCAGCGTGTCGCGGATCTTGTCGAAGTCCTTGAGCGGGTTCTTGACGACGTCCAGCACCTGGAACAGGAACGCGCCCTTCTTCGTGTGCTGGATGCGCGTGCACAGGTCGCCGGGCAGGTCGATCGACGTGGCCGCCCACGAGGCGTCCCACGGTCCGAACACCGGCAGGTCCTTCAGCGCGTCGGCGTTACCCGGCTCGGCGATCGTGGCGATCTGCAGCTTGCCGGTCGTCGCCTTGGCCAGCTCGGCCTCGAGGTCGAACGCGCGGCGCGCCGCGTCGAGCGCGGCGTTGCGCTCCTCGAGCAGCTTCTCCGCTGCGGCCACCGCGGCCTTGGCGTCCTCCGCGGCCTTCTTCAGCGCCTCGTCGTCCGGCTTCTCCGCCGCCTTCTTGTCGGCCTCGGCCTGCGCCGCCCGCTTGGCAGCGAGGTCCTTGGTCGCCTCGTTGCGCGCGTCGACCGCCTCGCGCAGCGCGTCGCCCATCTGCAGGCGGAGCTTGCCGAGCACCGCCTTCAGCGCATCCTCGGCCTGCAGCCGGCGCACGACCTGGTCGCGCACCTCGGCGAGCGGCAGGTACGGGTCCTCGGGCGCCGGCTCACCTTCCTTGACCTCCTTGCGGTAGTAGAGGTCGCGGTCCAGGTTGTAGCGCTCGGTCACCGTCTGGTCGTCGTACTCCTTGCCGGCCAGCTCGGCAGCGAACGCCGCCGGGTCGAACGACTCCATCTCGACGCCCGCGGCCTTGACGCCGACCCGGTTGGTGTCCTGGTAGGCGATCTTCTCGTTGTCCGGCAGCTCGGCCAGCCAGGCCTTCAGCTCGTCGTCGGTCACCTCGGTCTGCTTCAGGCGCTCCTCGATCTGCTTCTTGTCGAGGCTGGCGACCTTGAAGGTGATCAGCTTCATCTCGCGCGCGATCTCCTCCGCCAGTTCGGCGTCGGTCGCGTCCGCGGCGAACGCGAACATGCGGAGGAACGTGGCGATCCGCATGCTCTCGCGCATCAGCAAGTCGTACTGGTCGGCCGACAGACCGCTCCGCGCGACCAAGTCGGCCTTCTCCAGCGCGCCACCTTCCCGCTTGGGCGCCACGGACAGCGCGTGGTCGACCGCCGCGGCCACTTCGGTGGGCGAAGGTTCGATGCCGTACTCGATCGCCAGGCGGCGCACCGCGGCGAGGATCTCGGCCTCGTCGCCCTCCGATGTGCGCGGCCCCCCGACCTGGGGCACGAGCTGGGGCAGGACCATCCGGTGCCGGTCGGCGAGCGCCTGGCCGATGCGACGGTCCTCCTGCGTGACGTACGCCGTCCTGCCGTCCGCAAGCCTCAGGGTCGCGGGGATGTAGCCGCTCCCGGTGAGGTTGTCGAAGAACGACGTCATCGCGCCGGTGATCGAGAACGTCAGCAGCGCGAAGAAGCCGGCCGTGTACAGCACGAACTTCTGATGCTTGCGGAAGAATTCGAAGGACGCCATTGGGCTGGGTCTTAGCGGGACGCCGCCGCCTCCAGGGGCAGCGCGTCGTCGATGAGCAGGATCGGGATGCCGTCCTCGATCGGGTAGAGCAGGGCCTCACCCTCGGGAACCAGCCCCTCGGCGACCGGCTGCTCGCGCTTGCGACCCGACACGTCGACGAGCTGCTGCCCGGCGATCAGGCGGTTCACTTCGCTGAGCTCGGCTTCGGTCGCCATGCGCAGCGGTTTCCGCGTCTTCGGGCAGCGCAGGATCCGCAGGAACTCGGGGTCGAGGGGCATCGGGAAAGGGCGACGATTATGCCAGGGCGCCGGCCCGCTCGCACCAATCGTCAGCGCGGCTTCGCCGTACTGGACGCCGCGCAGCGGTCGCGCGCAGCCGGACGCGAACGCTCCTGCCACGACGGACGAGCGCCGGCGAACCTCCACGCCTCGGCACGAACCCGCCCTTGAAACGCGAAGGCCCCCGCGCGCGCGGCGGACACCCGGGGACCGCCCGCGCGCACGGGTCGGGCACCACGGCGCCGCCCCCCCCCGGCGCACGCCACCCGCGAGCGCGGGCGCTCAGCCCTCCATCACCTCGGCCGTCTTCTTCTTCAGCAGCTCGTCGATGCGCGCCTCTTCCTTCTTGAGCGCCTCCTGGATGCGCTCCTGCACCTCGGCCTTGTGGTCGTCGGTGATCTTGCCCTCGCGCGCCGCGTTCTCCGCGGCCTTGTTGCCGTCCCGGCGCTCGTTGCGCAGCGCGACCCGGGTCGCCTCGCAGATCTCCTTCACCTTGGCGACCAGCTTCTTGCGCTGCTCTTCGGACAGCGGCGGCAGCATCAGCCGGAGCTGCTTGCCGTCGTTCATCGGGGTCATCCCGAGGTTGGCGGCCTGGATCGCGCGGTCCACCTCCTTCAGCAGGGACGTGTCGTACGGCTTCACCAGGAGCTGGCGCGGCTCGGGCACCGAGATGTTGGCGACCTGGTTGA
>DATGPD010000455.1:0-3389 GCA_035305285.1 Planctomycetota bacterium | reverse complement strand
GGCCGGGTGGTACGCGGCGCTCGCGGCGTGCGGCCGGGCGCGCGTGCTCCTCGACCTCGGCGACCTCGCGGCCGCGGGGAGTTCGATCGCGCAGGGCATCGCGCGCGCGCCGGCGGTCGCCGAGCAGGAGGACGGGCTCGGGCGCACGCCGCTGTTCACCCTCAAGCAGATCCTCGCCCGCTGCCGGGCGGACGACCGGGCGGACGTGCGCGACGCGATCGAGCGCGACCTCGCCGCGGCTGCGCCGGACGTGTGGGCCAGGGCGACGCAGTGAGCGGCGCGGGGCCGCGTCACCCGGAGACGAACACCATCCGGCGCAGCGGCTGCATCAACGGCCGCGCCAGGCGGCGTTCGGCGACCATGACGCCCACGACCGCGGACATGATGAGCAGGTGCGGCTCGCGCAGGAACGAGTCGCCCCACGCGGAGAACGCCAGCCAGCCGATCACCGGCGCGAGGAGCTGGCCGATGTGCGCGTACGGCGAGTTGCCGCGGTACGCGGCGCGGCCGATGTAGAACGCCACCGACGTCCAGAACGCCATCAGCAGCACCGCGCCCGGATAGCCGTAGAGGAGGGCGTAGATCAGCAGGATGCCGTCGACGATCACGATGTCGCCGCTGCGTTCGAAGCTCTCACCCCAGCCGAGCCAGGGCCGCGAGTTCACCAGGGGCTCGAAGGCGTCGATCTGCAGGAAGCGGTATCCGACCGTCTGCGAGTAGGTGCCGTCGGTCATGGCCGCCTCGCCGCCGAAGAACGCGGCGATCTCGGCGCCGGTGACGGTCGGGCCGAGCATCCACAGGAAGAACACGAGGCCGCCGACGCCGAGCACGGTGCCGAGCCAGCGCGTCTCGCGCAGCACGCGCGGCGTGACCAGCGCGAGGAGCAGGCCGATGACCGGGCCGCGGCTCACCGAGAGGCAGGCCGCCAGGCCGGCGGCGAGCGCGCCGATCGGGAGCGCGCGCGGGATCGGCTGGTCGAGCCCGCGCCAGCCGCGCCAGGCGCCCGCCAGCACGATCACGGCGAGCACCATGTAATGCCCCAGCTCGAGCGAGCCCGACGCCAGCATCACCGGGCGGAACAGACCGAGCCGCTCGTGTGCCGGTGCCCACACGCCGAACAGGACTTCGCTGAAGAACGGCTGGAGGCGCGCCTCCAGCGCCATCCCCACGGCATAGAGCACGACGAGCGGGACGACCGCCTTCACGAAGGCGTGGAGGTCCTCGCTGGTGCACAGGTAGAGCCGCCCGGCGACGTACGGCACGATCAGCGTCGCGATCAGCAGCAGGAGGCGGGACAGCGCCTGGTACGGTCCGTTGTTGAGCAGGACCGAGAAGAACGCCCAGACGACGAGCAGATAGAGGAACGCGTCCGGCCAGGCCGCGCGGTAGCGCGCCCAGCGCTCGCGCGGGGTGACGAACATGAGGAGCAGCGCCGGCAGGGTGATCGCGGTCACCTTGTCGATGTCCGGCAGTCCCGACACCTGCAGCACGATCCCCGCGGGCAGGATCATGGTCTGCACGAAGATCAGGAACGGCACCAGCCGCTGTGGTCCGGCGATCAGTCCGCCCCACAGGGTCGCCGCGAACACGAGCAGCAGGCAGACGAGACCGAACGTGTACATCGCGGGGCGCCGGGCGGGGTGTGCAGGTTTTCGGCACTGCGGGGGCCGGGAGTCAACCCTGGCCGCCCGGGGGGTCGGGGCGCGTGCGACCCGTCATGCGCCCCGATCCGGGCAGGCGGATGTCCCGCCGGCGCGCGGGGCCGCGCACGGGGACGGTAAGATCCGCGCCTTCCGCTCACCCGAGAGAAACCCTCCCTCATGCGCTACCTCGTTCCCGTCACGTGCGCGCTCGCGCTGTTCGCTCTTCCCCTCCACGCCCAGCGCGGCGGTGCCGCCAACCGCCGGGCACCGACCGTCGGCCAGAGCATCGCGTTCCACAACGGCAGCAGCGTCGAGATCAAGTACCGCTCGATCACCTGGGCGCAGGGCCGGTTCATGGAGCAGCTCAAGACGGAGGAGGGTCGGGCGGCCGCGAACCAGGACCTCGCGGCGAACCCGACCGGCTCGCTGACCGCGTCGGCCGACGTCGTCCTCGGCGGCCAGCCGGTGAAGGCCGGCACCTACAAGCTCTACTTCGAGGTCGACGGAGACCAGAAGTTCCACCTCGTGCTCGCCGACGAGGCCGGCAACCAGACGAAGCTGAAGCTCGATCTCAAGGACTCGGCGCACATGACGACGCGGCTGACCTTGTCGCTCATGGCGGGCGAGTCCGACAACGACGCGAAGCTCTACATCGCGTTCGGCAAGATGTCCTGCAGCGTCGATCTCAATGCGAACGGCGCGAGCGGCCAGAAGCCGCGTGACGCCTCCGCCGGCAAGGACGGCCAGAAGAACGACAAGGGCGAGCAGGGCAAGGAGATCCGCTGAGCCTTCCGGGCCGGAACGGCGCACCGCCGCGGTGACCGCGCCGGCGCTGCGCTTCGACGGCGCCGAGGATGCGCCGTGGACGCTGGTGCTGGCGCACGGCGCCGGCGCGGGGATGGATTCGCCGTTCCTGGTCGACCTGAGCGGGCGCCTGGCGCGCGCGGACGTGCGTGTCGCCCGGTTCGAGTTCCCCTACATGGCGGCGCGACGCCGCGGCGAGCGCCGCCCTCCGGACCGCGTGCCGGTGCTGCGCGCGACCTGGATGTCGGTCGTCGCCGCGGTTCGGCAACGGATGGACGGACGGGGGCGCCTCGCGATCGGCGGGAAGTCGATGGGCGGCCGGATCGCGAGCATGGTCGCCGACGAGGCGGCCACAGACGCGCTCGTGTGCATCGGCTACCCGTTCCACCCGCCGCGCCAGCCGGCCCGGCTGCGCACCGCACACCTTGCGACCCTGCGCACGCCGACGCTCATCGTGCAGGGGGAACGCGACGCGTTCGGATCGCGCGCGGAGGTCGGGGGCTATGCGCTGGCGCCGGCGATCGAGATCGTCTGGGCGCCGGACGGCGACCACTCGCTCGCGCCGCGTGCGGCCTCGGGACGCACGCTTGCCGACAACCTGGCGTTCGCGGCGGACGCGGTGGTCCGCTTCCTGGCGCGCGCGCCGGACGCGCGCGCGTGAGCCGGCGCGTGCCGGCGCCGCAGTCGCGTCACGCGATGCGGCTGTACCACTCGACGATCAGCGTCTCCTTGACGTCGAGCTGCACGTCTTCGCGGGCGGGCTCCTGCTGGAACGTCACCGCCATCTTGTCGGCGTCGAAGCTCAGGAACGGCGGAACCTGCCGGCCGGGCTCGGCGAGCGAGTTCTGCACGAGCGCCATCTTCTGCGCGCGCTCCTTCAGGGTGACGACCTCGCCGCGCTTCAGGATGCGGCTCGGGATGCTGCAGCGGCGGCCGTCGACC
>DATGPD010000454.1:0-2223 GCA_035305285.1 Planctomycetota bacterium | reverse complement strand
AGCCGGGGTTCACGACGCCGTGCAGGCGGACCGGCTCGTGGATCAGGAAGTCGGCCGGCTGGTAGGTCGGAAGCGCGGCCAGCCGGGAGGCGTGGAAGAACAGGTCGACGATCCGCCCCTCGTTGGTCAGGGCGATCTTCGGGTGGCCGGCCAGCAGCTCGTACAGGCGTGTCGAACCGCAGCGGCCCGTCCCGATGATGAAGAACGGACTCGGCAAGGTGAGGGGTCTTCGGCGGCGAGGCTCCGGCCCGCGGAGTGCGACTCGCGGCCCGACTCCTGCCTGGTTGCTTGGAGGCTGGCGCGGCGAGTGTAGCCCGCACCGGGGCCGGACGGATGTTCCGTTGGTCGGATCGCCCCGCTCCGGGACACGGCGCGCCCGCACCGCGCGTACCGACGCGTGGCGACCACCGCACGGCGAAGTGGCGAAGGTTTCCTGCCACCGGCCCGTCGCGCGCTTCCGGACGCTCCGTTGGGTAGCCGCGGCGCGCACGCCCCGGCCGCACGTCGGTCCGTCCCGCCGGCGTCCGCCAGCCCACAGGAGACGCCATGAATCGGTTGCCTGCCCTTTCCCTGTACCTGTCGCTCGGCATCGGCGCGTCTGCGGCCCGCGCGACCGCACAGGAAGCACTGCAGCTCTTCGCCGAGCCGACCAGCCAATCGATCGTCGTCCACGCGTTGCAGCGCACGACCGCGGTCCTGGTGCTCGGAACGCTCTCGGTCCCGCCGATCCCGCTGCCCGGGATCGTGCTCGAGGTCGTGCCCGACGCGATCGTGCCGCTCGGGGTGCTGGATGCCGGCGAGCGGGTCACCCTCTTCGTGCCGCGTGCGGTCAGTCACCTGCTTGCCGAGGCCGTCGGCCTCGTCGCCGAGACCGGCCGCCTGACCGACGCCGGACCGATACCGCTGCTCGACGCGTTCACCGACATCGTGCGCGCGACGTTCCACGCCGAGCTGATCTCGACCGACGGCATCCCGCCGATCTGGTCGGTCGGTGCCGTGTTGACCGCGCCTTCCTCGGGCTACGAGCTGAGCCTCGACGGCTTCAAGCTGGTCGAGGATCGCACCGAGGTCTACCTGCGCCTCACCGGCCCGGGTCCGAACGAGTTCGTCCTGCCGGTGCTCACCGAGCATCGGATCTCGGTCGAACTCGGCAGCGAGGTGGGGCGCTCCGTGCGCGTGTGGCTCATGCGCGCGACGCGCGGCCAGCCCGGCCCGTTCGTCTACGAGCCGATGGCGGAGCTGCAGGCCCGGAGCGGGCAGTGAAGCGGCACGCGCGCGTGCCGGCTTGCCGCCGGCGCGGGCCTTTCCGATCATGCGCGCCCGCGCCGCATGCCCACGTCCCGCCCAGGCCCTGCGGGGGCCACCGACCCAGGTGCTCCCGGCGGCCGGCGCGTGCCGCACCTCGCGATCGCGGCGGTCGCCGTGGCCGCGCTCGCGGCGGCGCTCCGCTTGCCTGCCCTCGGCGAATACTGGCTGAACCCGGACGAGGGCATCTACTACTCGGTGATCGCGTGGCCCGACCTCGCCCGTCGGCAGGCCGAGATCGCCGAGAACGCGCACCCGCCGTTCTTCTACCACCTGCTGTGGGCGTGGAGCCGGGTGTCGATGGAGTTCGCCTGGCTGCGCGCGCTCGCCGCGCTCGCCGGCTGCGTTGCGGTGCTCGCGTTCCTGCTGCTGGGCCGCCGGATCGGCGCGGCGCGCGGCGGAATCGCGGTCGGCGTCGCGGCCGCCGTGCTGCTCGCGGTGGCACCGGCGGCGGTCACCCAGGCGCGCCTGATCCGGCCCTACGCGCTGCAGGTCGCGCTGATCGCATTCGCGCTGCTCGGCCTCCTGACCTGGTCGGCGACGCGCCGCCGCGGCCCGCTCGCGGCGTTCTCGGCGTGCAGTGCGGTCGCACTGCTCACCCACTACAGTTCGGCGCTCGCGCTCGCCGCCGGATTCGCGCCCGTGCTGGTCGCGTTCGCGCGCGGCGCGCTGCCGCGGGCCGCGGCCAGGGAACTCGGCGTCGCGCTCGTGCTGCCCGCGGCCGCCGCGGCGTGGATCGGGTACGCGCACCTCGGCACGCAGCTCGCCGGCAGCGCGCTGCACGCGCACGCCTACGCCACGTGGCTGCGGCCGCACCTCGCCGAGTCGGCGCTGCATGCCTGGCTGCTGTTCCTCGGCTTCGTCGGCTACGCGTTCGGCGAGGCGTGGAGCGCGAGCGGAGCCCTCGCCTGGTTCGCT
>DATGPD010000453.1:0-4742 GCA_035305285.1 Planctomycetota bacterium | reverse complement strand
CGTTTGCCGAGGCCGAGGCGATGGCGCTGCGCGGCGAGATCGGCCACGCGCTGGCGTTGTCGGGCCTGTACCTCTACCGGGTGTGGCGCGAGCGACGGGGGGTGGGCGGGTAGAGGGCGCCGGGTCTTTCGAGAGCCACAGGCAAGGCGCCGCCGCAGAAGGGGTCGGAAGCGCGCGAACGTTCGAAGATCGCAATCGAGTGTCCGGACGCGGGTGTGCCGGGTCGGGTCCAGCCCTTCGCTACCCCTGGCTCATCCCCCCGCCGCTCGCCAGCTCGTGCTCGATGCGCTCGATCGCGGCGGCAAGCGCTGCCTCCAGAGCTGCGTTCGCGCCGCGGCACGCATCCAGCGTGCGCCGGCTGCCGTCCACGTACTCCTGCTTGCGCGCCAGCGAGAACCCCGACATGTCGAGCAGGTTGTCCAGGCGATCCGCGAGCCGGATCGCCTGTGCCTCGGGCGGCGCGGTGCGCGCGCGCTCGATCACCTCGGCCCGACGTTCGGGCTTGGGCAGGCGCATGTCGCCCGACAGCACGGCGACGAGGTCTGCGACCCGCTTCCCGAACCGCTTGCGCAGGTCGTCGTACTCGCAGTCGGTGTCCTCGATGAGGTCGTGCATGTAGGCGGCCATCACCACTTCGTGGTCGACGATCCGGCCGATGCTGCGGAGGCTTTCCGCCACGCGGATCGGGTGGGCGATGTACGGAGACCCGTCGCGCCGCCGCTGGTTGGCGTGCTTCTCCATCGCGTAGAGCAGCGCGGCGGCGATCCTGCGGTGCGGGGCCTCGGGGGCTTCGGGCGCGTGCATGGCGCGATCATGCCGGGCGCGCCCGGAGAATCGGTCCGTTGCAGATCCGGAATCCTCGGCGGCCTTCCGCGCACCGGCGCGCCTCATCCCTCATTGCGCTCGGCCGCGCTTCCGCCTGTCGTCTGACGCCCTTCGCGAGGTCCCTCGAAGGTTCGAGGTGGTCGAGCGGCCACTACCCAGGATCCCCATCGGATGGAACGGTTCGGCAAGCTCCTTTTCCTGATGCTCGTCGTCGCGGCGGTGTCGTTCGGCGGCTGGCTCCTGTTCGGGTCGGTGAGCGTCGACGGGACCACGTCCACCGAGGAGGTCGCGGAGCAGACGAGCGGATCGCCCGCCGAGCTGGCGGTCGCGCACGCCCTCGGCCCGGACGAGCCCGCGCGGAGGATCGAACGCACCACGGTCCCGGTTTCGGATGTCGGGGCGGACCGCGATCCCGAGATCCTCGCGTCGATGGCGCGCTTCACCGGCCGCGTCGTGCACCGCGACGGCAAGCCCGCCGCGCAACGCCTCGTGCGCTTCTACCGGTTCGACCCGCGCGTCGTGATGCGCCCGGCGACGGTGCTGTTCGACGAGCCGGTGGCCGACTACGACGACGTGATCGCGGGCGAGGCGACGACCGGCGAGGACGGCCGGTTCGAGCTGGCGGGCGTGTGGCCGCACGCGGTCTACCTCGTGAAGGCCGACGCCGTCGGACCCGCGCCGACCCTCCGCATCGCCGACCGCACGCCGGGTCCGGCGGAGACGGTCGACCTCGGCGACATCATGCTGAAGGACGCGGCGACCGTGGTGGGGCGTGTCGTCGACGAGGACGGCGAACCGGTCGTCGGCGCGACCGTGCGCGGCGCCGACGTGCCGGCGCTGGTCACGCAGTTCGTGCCGGTCGAGCGGTTCGACCCGGAGGGTTGGCTGGTCTTCAGCGGGGACGACGGCCACGTCGTCATCCGGATGCCCGGGTGGGCGAAGCGGCTGTGGCGCGAGCTGCCCGTGCCCACCACGACCACCGACGCGGAGGGCCGGTTCAAGCTCGAAGGTCTCGATCCCGGCATGAACGTCGTCGCCGCGATCCATCCCGGGTTGTGTCCCGCGGTGCAGAAGAACGTGAAGCTCGACCCGGGGGAGACGCGCGACATCGGCCAGCTCGTGCTGCGCGAGGGCGAGATCGCCGCGGGCCGGGTCGTCGACGCGGCCGGCAAGCCGGTCGCCGGCGCGCAGGTGCTGGTCGGCAACCGGCTGCACATGCCGCCGATCGCCTTCGCGCGCGAGACGACGAGCGACGCGCGCGGGCAGTTCGAGTGCAAGGGGTTGGGCGCGGGCAGCGTCATCGCGGCCGCGCGCCGAGGGCCGGACGAGCCGTGGGCGGTCACGGCCCCGCAGCCGATCGAGAAGGACCTGTTGATCACGCTGCCGACACAGCACGCGCTCACCGTGCGCGTCCTCGCCGGGGACGGCTCGGTGATCGCGAACCCCGAGCTGCGCCTGCTGCATTTCGGCGCCGAAGCCGAGGACGAAGTGCCGATGCTCGCGGCGATGGGCCTGGCGAACACGGTCGCGCTGGCCGGCCGCGAGCGCCGGCTGGAGGACGGCAGGATCCGCATCGCCGACCTCGACGCCGCGACCTACGTCGTGCTGGCATCCGGCCCCGGACATGCGCCGGGGCACGTGTCGGTCGAGCTGGACCGCGACCGCGAGGTCGAGGTGAAACTCGTGCCCGAGGCCACGCTCGACGTGCTGGTCGTCGACGGCGAGGACCAGCCGATCCGCAACGCGGCGGTCTACGTCGAACTGCACGGACCCGGCCCTCAGAACCTGCCGGTGGCGGCAGGGCACACCGGCGTCGACGGTAGGGTCACCGTGCGCCGCGGGGCGACCGACCGCGCGGTGGTGGAGGCGAGCCATCCGAAGTACGGCTCGGCCGGCGTGGACGTGGAAGCGGGGGCGAATGCGCCGATTGTGATCCGCCTCGCCGCGCCCGCGTCGATCGAGGGTGAGGTCGTCGAGCACGGCAGGCCGCCGGAGCCGGGGAAGTACATGGTCGTGGCGCACCGCTCCTACGAGGAGGCGCGCGGCCCGGTGTCGCAGATGCCCGCGATCACTACGCTCGACCTCGAGGGCAAGTTCGCACTGCGCGGCCTCCAGCCGGGGAAGTGGCGCGTCGAGGCGGTCCAGTCGTTCCAGGACGTGACCTCCTTCGGCGCCCTGTTCGAGAAGGCGGTGATGGCGCGGGTGAGCGCGCCGACGCCGGAGGAGGTCGTGGAGCTGCGCGCCGGCCAGACCGTGCAGGTGCGCCTGGACCCGACCGCCGAGCGCGTGGTCGATGGCCCGAGCGCGCGGGTCGCCGGCACGGTGTTCGTCGACGGCAAGCCTGGCGAGGGCATGGTCGTGCACGGCTGGAACGCCCAGCAGCTCTCGGCGGTCGTCGACGCGAGCGGGCGCTTCGACCTGGGCCAGGTACGAGAGGGCAACGTGTTCCTCCACCTGGCGGATCGCACGTCCGGGCTCAGCGGCGGCATGGACCAGTTGTGGTCACGGATGATCGAGGTGCACGCCGGCAAGGACATGGAGCTGGAGATCGACGTGAAGACCGCGTCGCTCGTCGGGCTCGTCCTCGATCGTGTGGGCAGTCCGGCACCCGGCGTCATGATCCAGGCGAACGGCGTCGTGGAGTCCGGCGAGGGCGGCACCCGTGGGTTCACGGTCACCGACGACGACGGCCGGTTCGAGCTGAAGCGGCTGGCCGCCGGCCGCTACAAGGTCAGCGCCCATGGTGCCGAACGCGGCCGCGCCATCGCGATGGTCACCAAGCGCGCCGGCGAGCCGGGCGAGCTGCGCCTGCAGCTCGGGCCGACGTACTCCGTGAAGGGACGCGTCGACCGCAAGTCGCTGCCGCTCCCTGCGAAGGACTCCTGGTTGGGCCTGCACTTCGAGCTGCAGGCGGAAGGCGACCGGCCGGCGGGCAGCGAGTCGTCATGGGCCAACGTCACCGCGGACGGCACCTACGTCGCCGAGCACTTGCTGCCGGGCCGCTATCGCGTCCGGATCCTCGGCAGCTTGCAGGGCGAGTGGGTGCACGACGGCGAGATCCGGGTCACGGACCGCGATCTGGAGGTCGACATCGTGCCGGTGCGCGTCGAGCCCGACGGCAAGGCCAGGGCGGAAGGCGGCAGGCACTGACCGCCTGCCGCGCCCGTCAGCGCGGACCGAGCTCCGCCGCGAGCGAGCTGCCGAGGCAGCAGAGCAGCCGGCCGCCGAGGCTCGTGCCGCTCTCCATCCGCACGCCGACGACCATCCCCTTCTCCAGCGGGATCGCGCCCTGGCCCTGGAGGAGGAAGGCGAGCACCTGGCCCAGGTTGGGCTCGTGGCCGACGAACGCGACCGCGCCGCGGCCATCGGCGGCGTCGGCGAGCACGAGGCGCGCGACGCCCTCCGGCTCGGCGTCGGGAGCGAGGCAGTCGACTTCCTCGAACGCGGCGGTGAAGCCCACGGCCTCGGCGAAGACCTTCGCGGTCTCCTTCGCGCGCACGAGCGGGCTCGTGTAGATCCGATCGACGCGGCCGACGACGCGCTGCCAGGTCGGTTGCGCGCGCTGCAGCGCGCTGCGGCCGTCCTCGGTCAGGCGGCGCTCGGCATCAGAACCGGCGCCGCCTTCCTCGGCGTCGCCGTGGCGCAGGAGGTAGACGTTCACCGCGGCGAGCGTACGGATCACGCGATGCGCACGCGAGCCTCGGCACGCGCGTGCGGCCCCTTCGCGCGTGCGCGCGCTCACCGCACCGTGAACGCGCCCGAACGGTCGCCGACCAGCACGCGGCCGGCGAGTCCGACGAACAGCCCCGACTCGATGACGCCGGGGATCGCGTCGATCTCGCGCTCCAGGCGCGCGGGGTCGGCGATCGGGCCGAAGTCGCAATCGAGCACGAGGTTGCCGTTGTCCGTGAGGACGA
>DATGPD010000452.1:0-2121 GCA_035305285.1 Planctomycetota bacterium | reverse complement strand
GGCGAGGAAGCCGTGGTCGACGTTGCCGTCCGCGTCGAACGGGGTAGTGATCGCCGGGAGCACCCCGGTGAAGAGCGCGCGCATGCGCGGCCGATCATGCGGGCCCGTCGGGCAGCGCGCAACGCGCGCGCGCCTTCGCCGGACCCGGTCAGCGGAACTCGATCTGCGCGCCGCGCGCGGCCACCCAGCCGAACGCGTTGGCGGCCGGGTCGTGCACGATCCACTGCGCATACGCCGCGCTGCCCGACAGCCAGACCGGGCTGGCGAAGCTCACCGCGACGTCGCCGGCCGCGTCGAGCGCCGCGGGGAGCGCGGCGAGGGGGTCCACGTACAGCGTGTTGCCGGGCGCGTTCGGGACCGGCACGGCGATCTGCTGCACGCCGACGAGCAGCACACACGCCGATCCGCCCGGCAGACTCGTGTCGACGCCGAGGAAGAACGAGCGCCGCCATGCGCGGTCGATCGACTGCACGGCGCCGGTGCTCGGCGTGCCGGCCGTCCCGTAGTTGCTGATCCGCGGCGCGTAGGCGAGCGGCTGCACGAACACCTCGGTGGTCGAGCCGGCCTGCGCCTGGTAAACCGCGAGCGTCCCGTGCCGGTCGACGCTGATGCGGCGGTAGCCGGCGCTCGTGCCGCCGGTCACCGCGGCGAGCGCGCCGTTCGCCAGGTCGATGCGCTGCACTTCGCGGTTGACCGCGCTGACCTCGTAGAACGCCTCGCCGTCCTCGGTCGGCGCGGCCAGCCGGTCGCCGCGCAGGCTGTTGTTGCTCACCTGCCGCACGTTGCCGCTCGCGACGTCGAGCACGAAGACTTCCTTGATCGCGCCGGCGACCAGGGCCTCGTACACGATCCGGCTGCCGTCGTGCGTCAGGCGCGCGTAGCGGTTGCCGCGCCCGCTGTTGGTGGAGAGCGGTCCGCGCGTCATGCCCCCGGTGAGGTCGTGCAGGAACACCTCCTGGAAGGCACCGACCGACCGCTGGAAGACCACGCGGTCGCCGCGGATGTGGGGCAGGCGCCGGCCGGGCCCGCTGCTCGTCGTGATCTGCACGGGCCTGCCGCCGGTCGCGGGCACGACGAACACCTCCTGGTCGCCGCCGACCGGGTTCTGGTAGACGACCATGGCACCGTCGCCGCTGATCTGCGGGTACGGCAGCAGGTTCGCCGGCGCGACCACCGTATCGGTGTTGGCGGCGACGTCGATCACGTGGACGCCGGCCGCATTCCAGTAGGTGATGCGGTTGCCGTCGTCGCTGATCGACAGCGAGGGCCACGCGTCGAACACGGTCGTGCCGCCGACGCGGACGTCCGCGTTGGTCGTGCGCTGCACGGGCGGACCGCCGGTCACCGGCACGGTGAACACTTCGCGCACGCCGCCGACCACGGCGACGAAGGCGACCACGGTGCCGTCTGCGTTGATCACGGCGTGCCGCTCGCCGCCGCCGCTGTTCGTGGTGAGCTGGACCTGGGCCGCGGCACCGCCGGCCGCGCCCGCGACCAGACAGACGAGGACCGGCATCAGGAACCGCAGCGTTCCCCGGGGACGCGCGCCCACGCCGACGTTGCGCGAGACCGGATTCCGGCGCGTCTTGCGACAGCAGCTCATGGCAGCACCAGCTTGGCGATCTTGTTGTGGGTGAACGTGAGCGTGAACCACACGACCCCGTCGGGCGCGACGGTGAGCCCGTCCTTGAGGCCGGCGTTGAGCGAGGGGATGACGTAGTCGGTGAACGTCTGGGTGACCGGGTCGAACACCGCGATATAGCCGCGGTTGCGGGTGCCGACGACCGCGTGGCCGTTCGGCGCCATCGCCATCGGCCCGCCGTTCTCCCCGGTACGCCACGCGTACTCGGTGAAGGTCCCGGTGCGCGTGTCGTACGCGCCGAGCCGGTTGCTCAGCCAGTAGGTGAAGTAGACCTTGCCGTCGTGGACGCCCGCGAACGCCGGCCCGCGCGCGCTCGGCGAGGGGATTCGGGTGATCGAGGTTGCACCCGGCTGCCAGCGGCCCAGGCCGTTGTAGGTGTAGAGGGTGAACCAGACGTCGCCGCTCTCCGGCTCGAGCGTGCCGGCGACGGGATACGTCTGGGGCGGGAGGACGATCGAGGCCCGCCACGTGCCGGTCTT
>DATGPD010000451.1:0-3394 GCA_035305285.1 Planctomycetota bacterium | reverse complement strand
TCCTCGCGCACAACTACGAGGTCCCCGCGATCCAGGACATCGCCCACCATGTGGGCGACTCCCTCGCCCTGTCGCGCATCGCGGCGGAGGCGGAGCAGTCGACCATCATCTTCTGCGGCGTCCACTTCATGGCGGAGACCGCGAAGATCCTGAACCCGGGGAAGATCGTGCTCCTGCCCGACCTCGAAGCCGGCTGCTCGCTGGCCGAGGCGTGCCCGGCGGACAAGCTCGCGGAGTGGAAGGCCGCGCACCCCGAGCACTTCGTGATTACCTACATCAACAGCACCGCGGCCACCAAGGCGCTGAGCGACGTGATCTGCACGTCGAGCAACGCCGCCAAGATCATCGCCAGGGCGCCCGCCGACCGCCCGATCCTGTTCGCCCCGGACCGCAACCTCGGCGCGCACCTGATGAAGCAGACCGGGCGGCAGATGGACTGCTGGCCGGGGACGTGCATGGTGCACGTGACGTTCTCCGAGCGTCAGCTCCTCGCGCTGCGCGCCAAGCACCCGCGCGCGGCGTTCATCGCGCACCCGGAGTGTGAACAGCAGATCCTGCGCCACGCCGACTTCATCGGGTCGACCAAGAAGCTGCTCGAGTTCGTGATCGAGGACCCGCGCACCGAATTCATCGTCGGCACCGAGAGCGGGATCCTGCACACGATGGCCAAGGCCGCCCCGGGCAAGGTCTTGATCCAGGCGCCGGTCGAGAACCAGGGCGGGTGCGTCGCGTGCAGCTCGTGCCCGCACATGAAGCGGATCACGCTGGAGAAGGTCTACCTGTCGCTGCGCGACCTCGAGCCGCGCATCGAACTCGACGAGGACCTCCGCAAGGCGGCGCTGGTGCCGCTGGAGCGGATGCTCGCCTGGAGCTGAGCGCGCCGCGCCCGGTCCGGTTCACACCCTGCGACCGGCGTGGAGGGCGTGAGGGTCGGCCCGCGCGCCGAACTCGACGCGGGCGGTTGATCCAGTCCGGTCGAGGGTGCACGCAGCGAAGCCGGCGGGGTACGGTTCCCTGACCCACGGAGCGGCATGGAGCCACTCCCGCTGCGGCGCCGCCCGCGCGCAGCACCGCCCGTCCGTCGCGTGGCTGCATCCGCGGCGTGCCTGGGCCGCCACCGACGGGCCTGCGCGGACCTCCGCCGACGCCATCCGAGCGCATGCCGCAGCGGTGACACCGGCGGCATCGACCGTCCGACCGAAGGCATGCCGCGGCGCCGGGCCGCCCGGCGCCGGGCTCCGCGCGAACGTCCTTGGGCACGTCGCTGGCGCCCGCCAGAATCCGCCCCGGCCCAGAATGTCGATCCGCCGCGAAAGCGCCGTCGAGCAGCGCCTCGTGCAGTTCCTTGCCCGGCACCCCGGCGCCGACCCCGCCGCCGTCGGCCCGCCCGACGCCGAGATCGTCCCGGGCTCGGGACTCACCCGTCGGGTCGCGGTCTGCCTGTTCGAGAGCATGCTGCAGTCGCGCCTGCAGGACCTCGAGGCGCGCCGGCTGAAGGACCGCGGCGCGGGCTACTACACGATCGGCAGCGCCGGGCACGAGACGAACGCGGTGTTCGGCTACCTGCTGCACACCGACGACCCCGCGTTCCTGCACTATCGGTCCGGGGCGTTCGTGATCGCGCGGCAGCGCAAGGCGCACGGCGAGACCCCGCTGTTCGACGCGATGCTGTCGTTCGTCGCGTCGGCCGAGGACCCGGTCTCCGGCGGGCGCCACAAGGTGCTCGGCAGCTCGACGCTGTGGATCCCGCCGCAGACGAGCACGATCGCGAGCCACCTGCCGAAGGCCTTCGGCTTCGCCTACGCGCTGGCGCGGATGGAGCGCCTCGGCCTGCGCGCCGCGGTCGGCCACGACCGCATCGTCTACTGCTCGTTCGGCGACGCTTCGGTGAACCACGCGACCGCGCAGGCGGGCCTCAACGCCGCCGCGACCGCCGCGCTGCAGAACCAGCCCTGCCCCGTGCTGTTCGTGTGCGAGGACAACGGGCTCGGCATCTCGGTGCGCACCCCGCCCGACTTCATCGCCAACGCCTACGCGCAGCGCGCCGGCCTGCGCTACTTCGCAGCCGACGGCCGCGACCTCGGCGCGACCTTCAAGGCCGCCGCCGAGGCGATCGACTACTGCCGGCGGCGCCGGCGGCCGGTGTTCTTCCACCTGCGCACCGTGCGCCTGATGGGGCACGCCGGCACGGACGTGGAGACGACCTACGCGAGCCTCGCCGAGATCGAGGCGCGCGAGCGGCTCGACCCGCTCCTGCAGGTCGCCGACCTGCTGCTGCGCACGGGCGCGCTCACGCCGGCCGCGATCCGGGCGCTGTACGACGACCTGCGCGCGCGCGTCGAGCGCGCCGCCTCCGAAGCGACCCGCCGGCCGAAGCTGCAGAGTGCCGCCGCGGTGATGGCACCGCTCGCGCTGCCCGACGCGCGGCACCTCTCGCCGTCGGTGGCACCGCGCGAGGCACGACTGCGCGCGTTCGGCGGCCGTCTGCCGGAAGACGACGACCGTCCGCGGCACCTGGCGTTCCGTCTCGCCCAGGCGCTCAAGGACCTCATGGTCGCGATCCCCGAGATGCTCGTGTTCGGCGAGGACGTCGCGCGCAAGGGCGGCGTGTACCACGTCACCGACGGTCTGTTCGCGACGTTCGGCGGCGGGCGCGTGTTCAACACGATCCTCGACGAGACCACCATCCTCGGCCTGGCGCAGGGCGCGGCGCAGGCCGGCTGCCTGCCGTTCCCCGAGATCCAGTACCTGGCCTACGTGCACAACGCGCTCGACCAGATCCGCGGCGAAGCGGCATCGCTCCAGTTCTTCAGCGCCGGCCGCTACGCCAATCCGATGGTCGTGCGCATCGCCGGCTACGCCTACCAGAAGGGCTTCGGCGGCCACTTCCACAACGACGACAGCGTCGGCGCGCTGCTCGACATCCCCGGGCTGATCATCGCCTCGCCGGCGCGGCCCGACGACGCGGTGCTGATGCTGCGCACGTGTGCCGCCGCCGCCCGCAACCACGGCAAGGTGTGCCTGTTCCTCGAGCCGATCGCGCTCTACATGACCAAGGACCTGTAC
Organism: Planctomycetota bacterium; assembly: GCA_035305285.1. GTDB lineage: Bacteria > Planctomycetota > UBA1135 > UBA1135 > UBA2386 > DATGPD01. Next base: position 328 of record DATGPD010000451.1, on the reverse strand, counting down.
GAGAAGGGCGACGGCCTCTGGCAGTGCGGGTATCCGCCGCCCGAGGAGGCCGCGCCGCTCGGTCGGGGCCGCGTCCACGGCGCGAGCGACGGCGACCAGCTCACGCTGATCAGCTGGGCGAACGGGCTCTACCTCAGCCTGCAGGCGCAGCGCGCCCTCGCCGCGCAGGGCCTGCGCGCGCGCGTCCTCGACCTGCGCTGGCTCGCGCCGCTGCCGTGGGACGACATCCGCGCGCACGCACGCGCGACCGGCCGCGTGCTGGTCGTCGACGAGTGCCGCGCCACGCACGGCGGACCCTCGGCGCACATCCTCGCGGCACTCGCGCAGG